>CAJTXY010000023.1 GCA_910583685.1 uncultured Bacilli bacterium | reverse complement strand
GTCTTAGGCATGCCGCCAGCGTTCATCCTGAGCCAGGATCAAACTCTCAATAAAAATTTATTTTAGTTTGTTTGTTTTACTTTTTTTCCTAGCTACTCAAAATTGACGTTTTACTTAGTTTTCAAAGATCATTTTTCTGCTTTTCACAAGTTGCATTACCAATATATCAAATGCTTTTGTCAATGTCAACACTTTTTTGAAATTTTTTTCAATTTTTTTTGACATCGTTTTAGACATAATTTAACAGTCGACATTTTCTATATTTTCTTCCTCTATCTAAGATATGAAAGAATTTAAAAAATATTCACTTTACATCTAAAAAATTTGATTTTATTGTTCGATTTACACGGTTTTTCCCGCCGTGCTCATTTAATATAACAGACAAGTTTTTAAATGTCAACAAAAAAATACAGAAAATTTGCATTTTTTTGTATTATATGCATTTTTTCTTCATTTTATGCCATTTTTAACTATAAAAACAATAGAATCATCTCCTATTGTTTTTACTTTTATCTTTTTGCAAGTTTTATATTTTTATACTTTTCATAGTATTTTTCAATACTTCCAGGCTTAAAGGCACCCTCTTTTTTTCGTACTAATTCTATTAGATTACTTAACTCTGATTTTAAAATCTTGTCCAGTTCATCTGAATAGTTCATCATTCCTTTATGATATTTATATTCTCCGCGGTCTAAAACCTTAAAGGCTCCATCTGGAAATACTCTTAAGTCTAAGTCATAATCAATATATTTGATAGTACCTTCCTCTATAATAAAGGGAGAAGCAATATTGCAGTAGTAGTAAATACCAGTTTCTTTATACTGTCCAATAATATTAAACCAATTGTTCTTAAAAAAGTATAGTACTGCAGGTTCTCTTGTACGCCATGTACAGCCGTTGGACTCTATTACTTTGGTTTTCTCATTTCCAAAGACTAAATAGTCTTCGTGTATCTCTAGCAGGACCGCTTCATCCCAAGCCCGATGAATTTTATGATTATGTTTATAACTATGTATTTGATATCTCTTTCCTATTTGTAATTTATTCATCTTTATACCTCGTCTTCCGTCTTTCATTATATCTTTTTTTCTCGCTTTTTTCAAATTAAAAAATTGATGAGAATATATTCATCAATTATTTTCTAGAAAAATAAGAAATCGCCCAGCAAGATATTGCGAATAAAATTAGAGTTACAGCTGCTGGAAAAGCTGGAGAGGATGTTACTTTATCCACAAAGTGAAATATTTTATCACTCCATATATCTATCGTTTTATTTAATTCATATGTAGTCCATAAAATCATTTTCTTCACCTCTATTTTTCTTATCTTTTCTTTTTGGTTGTTTTTTCATCTACTACTTCTGCTTCCATAACATCATTTTCTATTGCATTTTTTATTTCTACTACATTCTTCTTAATAGTATAGGTAGAGAAAATGTCTAAAAGGGCATAAGCGATAATAAATCCCCCAATAATCTTTGTTAAAATGACTGCCCCCGCAAAGGGATTAAATAGTAAAATAATTCCACATAGTGTACTGATGATGGAAATAATCATTGTTGCTTTCCACATATGATTATGAAGATTCTTTAATTCAAATGCATATTGCAGCTTCATAGCACTATTTATAATGATTCCGACTCCTATTACGATTGGAATAAAACTCCCAATCACATGAGGATTCTTAATAATTAAAATTCCAGCAATGGATGTTACAATTCCATATACAATATTTAATTCTGTAAAACTATCTTTTATTTTTGTACGGAAGAAGTTAATAATTGCTGTAAGTCCTGCTGCTATTAAACATCCTCCTATAATATAGGAAATAGATAGAATAGTTGCTTCTGATTCAAAGATAAGCAATATACCAAGGGTTAATAAAATTAATGATGTTATAATTGATGATTTATAAAATGCTTTTAATACTTTTTCCATTTTTTCACTCCTATTCTGTTCTTAGTGACTCTACAGCATCTTTATTTGATGCTACACGTGCAGGGATAAATCCACTTATCATTGTTAATGTCACACTTATTATAATTAGTATTATAGCATGAATTGGGTTCATTTTTGCAACATTTGGAAGTGATGAGAGATTTTCTATGATTATGTTTGCTGGTATTATTAACATTCTTGCAATTAGAATTCCTAATGTCCCTGATGATACTCCTATAATAAAGGCTTCTGCTATAAATACCCGTTTAATATCTTTTTTTCTAGCCCCTAATGCTCTAAGTATTCCAATTTCTTTTGTTCGCTCTAATACAGAAATATAAGTAATAATTCCAATCATAATCGATGAGACAATTAAGGAAATTGAAGAGAAAGCAACCAAAACAATTGTAATGGCATCCATTATATTTCCCGAAAGTGAGGAAATCATTCCCGCCATATCCGTGTATTCCACTCTATCACTTTCTGTTTTACCATCATTATATTTATCTAAATAATCAGTAATGTGATCTTTACTCTTAAAGTCTTTTGGGTAAATAAAAATACTATTAGGAATACTTTCTGCTCCAAGAAATGCTAACATTGTATTTTTGCTATTTTCTTTTTTTTCTTCTTCAAATGCTTGGTGTGTTAAAACGTTATAATCTTTTTCTTGTTGCACAGTAACTATTCTAGAATCTTTATTTTTAGAAATCACTAGTTCTGTTAAGGCATTGGTATAAGCTACTCCACTATTGTTGGCTAGCATTTCCTTCTCTTCTTTACAACGAATAATAGCTTGTACTTTTATTGTTATACTATTATCACTTTTATATAGAGTTTCTAAATCGTTATTGGGAATGAAATACTGACCAACTTCTTTATAATAATCATCATTTAAAACTAATTTCAATTCCTTGTTCAAGATTTCATCAAAAGTTATACTTTCCTCTGTCAACCCTAATTGCTTTAGAGTAGAAGAATAAATTTGATTTCTGTTACTTACTTGTAGAATTAAACCTGGTACATTATTATCTATTTTTCCCGCTAATACATCATAATTATTTTCAATAATCCCATTTTCATCTTTATTAGGGTTTGTTGGTAACAATGTCCAAGGCATCATCCCGTTTTTCGTATCTACTAATTCATAACCTTTATTTTCACTATAGCTAATTAGGTTCAAACCAGTTACTTTTTGATAAGAAATGCCTGATAAATACTTTTTATCTATTTTTTGTAAATATTTTATATAATCATCTGTTAATTTGTTTGTATGGGATACCTGTTCCATCATATCTTGTTGTATTTCTATTTTATTTGTAGATGGGTATTTCTCTTTTTTGTTATCAATTCCTTGCATTTTCATCATTGTCTCTTCATCCATAGACATCGCTTGTTCTGATATTATAATTGGAGCATCTGATAGAGAATCCTTTTCAAAATTATCAATTTCTATTTTAAAACCGTTTGATAACGCTAAAATGAGTGCAATTCCTATGATTCCAATACTAGCTGCAAATGCTGTTAGCGCCGTTCTTCCCTTTTTTGTTTTGATATTATTAAATGATAGATTAAGGGCTGTAACAAAGCTCATAGCTGTCTTTTTGATTTTAAAACTATTTTTCTCTTCTTTTTCATAGTTAGTCTGATTATTATCTTCCAGAATTTGCCCATCTTGCATTTTTACAATTCTTGTTGCGTACTCTTCTGCTAATTCTTGATTATGTGTTACCATTATTACTAATTTGTCTTTAGCAATATCAGTAATTAATTCCATAATCTGTTTACTAATTTTAGAGTCTAGTGCCCCTGTTGGCTCATCCGCTAAAATAATATCTGGATCATTAGCAAGTGCTCTTGCAATCGCAACTCTCTGCATTTGACCACCAGATAGTTGATTTGGTTTTTTATTGATATGTTTTTCTAGACCTACTCTTTTCAATAATTCTTTGGCCTTTTTTCGTTTGTTCTTCTTTGATACCCCACTTAAAGTCATTCCCATCTCCACGTTTTCTAAAACTGAAATATGACTAATTAAATTATAGTTTTGAAAAATAAAACCGACACAGTTATTACGATAAGCGTCCCACTCTGTCTCTTTAAACTTCTTTGTTGACTTTTCATTAATAATTAAGTCTCCACTATCATAACGATCTAGTCCACCAATAATATTTAGTAACGTTGTTTTACCACTACCACTAGGTCCTAATATAGCTACAAACTCATTTTTTCTAAATTCAAGACTGAAATCTTTTAAAGCGTTCTGAGAAAAATCTCCTGTATGATAAGTTTTCTTTATATTTCTTAATTCTAACATATCTGTATCCTTTCTTATTATATATCATACTACATTTATTTAAAATTTACATCAAAAAATTAAAAGACCCTAATCTCTTATGGATGATTAGGGTCTCTACTAGCAATTTCCTGTAATTCAAATCTATACTGTTGTCCATTTTTATTCACTTCATCTAAAAACATCGAAAGTGGACGAATCCATACTTCTCCTGTTCCATAAAGTGCTCGGTAAATCACACATTCTTCTAAATTCTCTGAGTGTGTCCCGATTCCTTCTACAATATAATAATTACCATTATAGTGTTTATAAATTCCTTTTATTTTTACTTCTCTCATTTTTATTTTTCCACAAGTATTGTTAATAAATTAGCTGGTTCTTCCCCTTTTACACAGATATTGTGAATTTTTTCAATGATAGGGGACTTTATATTTTGCTTTTTCAACAGACTTACTAATGATTTTACTGTATATAATCCCTCAATTGTTGTACTTTCCACATATTTTTCTAAATCCTTATCTTTAGAACCTACTTTGGTACCATATGTATAGTTTCTACTTTTTAAGCTATTACAGGTTAAAATAAAATCCCCTATTCCTGCAAAAGTTAGGGCTGTTTTCCTTTCGCCTTGGAAACTTTCAATAATATTGGTCATTTCTTCTAGGGATTTTTTTTGGAGAAGTGCACTAGTAGATGCACTTTGGCCTAGTCCGTTTAATATACCACTGGCAATCGCAATTATGTTTTTGATGCTTCCACATAATTCTACCCCAATGATATCATCACATTCCTCTAATAAAATATGGTCAGTCTCCAGAGCATTCGTCATTATCTTTTGTACTTTCTTATTTTTACTGGCTATTGTTAGAGCACAAACGGTATCTGTTGCTAGGTCAAGGGCAAAAGTTGGTCCGCTTAATACGGCTACTTTTTCACTTTCTATATGCTTTTTTAAAAGTTCGTGGGCAAAATGGCCATACTCTTCTATTCCCTTTGTTGCAATACAAAGAGCGGTTTGTTCTTCTATAAAGTCTTTGACTTTTATTATGGTCGTTTCTAAATGGGCAATTGGGATGGCAAGGATGATTAGCTCTTTTTCTGTACAAGCTTGTTTCATATCACAGGTAATTTCTATTTCTTTATCTAAAATAATACCTGGTAGAACTTTTTCATTTCCTCTTTCTTGCTCTAACTTCTCCTTTTCAGATGTAAAGTTGGTCCACATTGTAATTTGATTATTCTTTCTTTTTAGTGCTGTTGCTAGTGCCATTCCGTAGGCTCCTGTTCCTAAAACTGCTATTTTCATATTTCCTCCTGTTAGTTCCATTCTGGATTATAAATTGTTGGCATCACTTGAATAAAGGTATTTCCATCATTTACTTTTACTTTACTACCATCTGTATAAGTATAAGTTGTCTTTTCTTTTCTTGATGATTTGTGCCAGGTGATTGGTAGAGCGTAACCGTTTGTAATGTAGTAGCCACTTCCTTCTCCGGTTGTATCTAAGTCTTGTCTGCCATAGCTATCTAATGTTTTATTATTTACTTTCATTATTATAATATTTTTGTAATGTAGTTGTTGGCCAGTTGTTTTATCATTATGAGGAGCATCATTCATAAATCTTAAATATACTTTACGAGTCTCATCGTACTGATAGCTTCTTGTTTGGGCATTGGAATAGCGAATATTTACATTGCCTGCTGCCAGTAGTTCTGGATTTGTTTCGTCACTTGTTTCTTTTCCTTCTTTTTTAGCATCTTTTTTATCTAGCATAATTTCATCAAAACTATAATCTAATAACTGCCAATTATTACTTTCTTTTTCATAACCTTCCTTTTCTGCTGCCTCGTATAGCTTTTCTGTTGTTGTAAAGACATTATGTGGTGCTGCAATAGAAGTATCTCTCCAGTATGGAGCAGATAAATATAGGCCATTTAGATTATTTACTCCTAGACTCTTAATATCATTTTCTGCATAGGTACTCCAACCAAAATGTGCATAAATCGCATCACTTTCTAGAGCATAATCTAGAAAATAATGTCGACTACTGCGAACTGGGCCAATTAAAGAGACGTCTTTATCTTTAAATAAAGCCATAATTCTGGTTAGTCCTCCCTCAACAATGATTTCATAATTAATAAATGAGTCTTGAAGTCCCGCATGAGAGTTGTTATTATTGCGTCCTGTATTGTTATCAATCATTACTGCCACTGGGCGTTCCTTACTTTTTAAATCTACAATTTTTAAATTTTTTTCTTCTATTTTGGGAATTTTTTTCTGTACTTCTTTTTTCACCTCATCTGGTAGGAAGTAAAAATAGCAAACAACTCCTAAAATTACTAGAAAAATAAGGCTTACTATTGTTATTATTATTTTTTTTCTTTTTTTCTTTTTCTTCCTTGCCAATTCTACTGTTGCCTCCATTTCTTCTATATTCATTTCAACCTCCTATTTTAGCTTAATCATAACATATTGTAACTTTATTGTCATTATTTGACGACTTAGTTGTCATCTACTTTGACACTTTGCTTTTGACTTTTGCTAAAAACGCGGTATACTTAATTCATAGTAGAGGTGAAAGTATGAAGATTGATCATTTAAATATTCAAGATTCTAATATTTGGAAAATTTCCAAAACGGGACAAAAGTTTGCTCTTGCTGCTGTACTTAGTCTTAGTTTAGCTGGTTCTGTTTGCGGTATAGGTCATATCAAAAACAGTCAGGATGAGTCTAGAGAACAAATGGAGGCTATGGTAGATGAGATTGAAATTTCAAATGAGCGTCGTATCTCTATTCAACATATTAATGATTTAAATCTTATTTTATGTGATAGCGACTGTGATCCTAAAATCTTTAATACTACTGTTCATAAATTAGAAGATATGGGAATTAATGTTACACCAGCTGTTAAAGGAGATGAGGTTCTAGCAAGGGAAAACTCTACCGTTATTACGATGGCTGGTTTAATTTACGATAGTGACAGTACTGTTATTCTCGGTCCTTATAACAATGAGTCCAACAATCGTAGTGATATTCTGGCATTAGCAATGCGGGCTGGTCTAAAACAAGAAGGCATTAAAGTTGATGGTATCCGCTGTGGTGTTTTAAAAGTAGAAAAAGAGCAAGATATCACACATCGTGTACCTACAGCGACAGAAGAGGCGATTGCACCATCTGGAAGTTTTGTCTCTATTGCTATTGGAAACCGTATTAGTCCACAAGAGGCTGATAGTATTAGTGATGGTATTATTAATGGTATTACTCGTGCTACTTATCAGATTGGACTTGAACCACAAGAAGATTACATATTTCGAATTATTCCAAATCAAACTACCGATGGTATTGCAGAACAACTACACGTTAACAAAGAAACATTAATTAAGACTAATGATCATTTAAAATCTGACTTAATTCAAGTAGGAGATACCGTTATTCATCCAAGAGCTTTTAAGGAAAAAGCATTTGATACTGATGTTTCTTTCAATGTTTTACAAAAAGGTGTACGTATGCAGACAAAATAGTTTTCACTTATAGATTTTCGGGAATTAAATCTTTTAGATATTTAATGATTTCCTCTCTCTTATATTTATTTTTACTTTTTAACCATTCCATTCCAATATTGATAATCGCACCTAAATAGAACTTAGCGATAAATTCGCTAGGTATTTTTTTATTATGAAGAATTTCATCCTCCTCTAATCTTTTTATTATATCTTCATTTAGTGTATCATATATCATATCCATTGCAATGCTATTTCTATTATTAATCATAATTGGTGTATAAATTTCTTTTTTTATTTCAATATGATCTAATAATATCTTTATCAGTTCTATATAGTACTCTTTTGAATTTGAAATATTTTTATTCTTTTCTAATTCTTCTTTTAGGCTTTCTTTTAAGTCTTTTATTAAACTATCAAAAAGCATATACTTATCTTCAAAATGAGTGTAAAACGTAGAACGATTGATGTATGCTTTTTCACAGATATCCGATACTTTTATGTCCTCGAAAGTTTTTTCTTTCATTAATATCAGAAGTGCTTCATAGAGGCTCTTTTTAGTTTTTATAATTCTTAGGTCTACTTTTTGATTTTTCATTTTATCACCTGTTGTCATTATATACTTTTACTAGACATTTGTTAAGATAGTAGACAAAAGTTTATTATTTATCTATACATATTTGTAAATTTGTTGGTTAAACAACATTTTGTTTTTTCCTGTGCCTGTTTTTTTAACTTCTCTTACATATAATATGGAAGCGATGGAGGTCAAATTATGAAAAAACTAACAAAACTTATTACAGAGCATAGTGTGTTTATTGTAATTGTCTCATTTTTATTACTTATTCCTGCATTATGGGGATACCACTGTACTAAAATCAATTATGATATTTTAGCATACTTGCCAGAAGACATTGAAACTGTTAAAGGCCAAAATATTTTAACAGAGAAGTTTGGGATCGGTGCTTTTTCTTTCATTATTGTAGAACAACAGGAAAACTATGATATGTTAAAGCTACAGGATCGTATTAAAAAAGTTAATGGGGTACAAAATGTTTTTAGTGCTGCTGATATTACAGACAGTGTCATTCCTATTTCTCTGCTTCCTGATGAAATCCGGCAAAAAATTTATCATAAAGATGAAACTATGATTCTTGTTACATTTCAGGATTCTATTTCTGATGCCGAAACGATCGATGCTATCGAAAATCTTAGAGGTGTTGTAAAAGCGTCTAGCGTTAGTGGGATGACAGCGATGGTTCTTGATACGATGAGACTATCTAATTCAGAGATGCTTGCTTATATTATTATTGCTGTTGCTCTTTGTCTTGTAGTACTTCTTTTTGCAACAGACTCTTATTTAATTCCTATTTTCTTGCTTGGAAATATTGGTATTGCTATTCTTTATAATATGGGAAGTAATATTTTTTTGGGAGAAATCTCTTATATTACAAAAGCAATTACCGCAGTATTGCAATTAGGGGTTACCACTGACTTTTCTATTTTTCTATATCATAAATATGAACAAGCTAAGAAGCGTCACTCCGATAAATCACAGGCGATGCAGGATGCTATTATCGAAACGTTTCAATCTATCTTAGGATCTTCTCTTACTACAATCGCAGGATTCTTAGCATTATGCTTTATGGATCTTACGTTAGGATCAGATATTGGAATTGTTATGGCAAAAGGTGTTGTTTGTGGATTATTTACTGTTTTAACCCTCTTTCCGGCACTTATTCTTGTATTTGATAAATATATAGAAAAAACAAGACATAAAAACTTTTTTCCACAATTTAAAAAGATCGGGGATTTTACAATTCGGCATAAGAATATTATATTGATTTTATTTCTTATTTTGATCGTTCCTGCTATTATTGGAAATAGTCGATGTGAGGTCTATTACAAACTTGATAAGTCACTTCCTCAGGATCTTCCTAGTCAAATTGCCAATTCTGATCTTGCCCGTAAATTTCATATTGTTTCTCCACAAATCATTCTAGTTGATAAAGATCTAGAAAATAATGAGGTAGATGAAATGGTACAAAAGCTTAAGAATATGGAGGGGATTGATTTGGTACTTGCCCCTACTACATTACTCGATTTTGGAATTCCAGAAGAGATGTTGCCAGAAGAGATAGTTTCCGTCTTTAAAAGCGATGCCTATCAACTTATTATTCTAAATTCTACTTATGAGGTAGCTAGTGATAAATTGAATAAACAGATTGGGGAAATTTCCAGGCTCGTTAAAAAGTATGATAAAAATGCAATGGTTGCTGGAGAAGGAGCCCTTACTAAAGATTTAGTAGAAATTGCGGATCATGATTTTAGAATTGTTAATTATATTTCTATCGCCGTTATCTTTATCTTAATGTTAGGTGTTTTAAAATCTTGTAGCTTGCCTATTATTTTAGTTATTACTATTGAATTTGCAATATTTCTTAATATGGCATTTGCCTACTTTACAGGAACAACCCTTCCCTTTATCGCCTCCATTGTCATTGGTACTATTCAATTAGGTGCGACAATTGATTATGCGATTTTATTATCAACGAAATATTTAGAAAATAGACAAGTTATTCAAAATAAAAACCAGGCAATGCAAGAGACACTTTCTAAGACTGTGCCATCTATTATTGTATCAGCACTTTGTTTCTTTGCTGCTACATTTGGAGTTGCCTTTTACTCAAAGATCGATATGATTGCATCCATTTGTAAGCTTTTATCAAGAGGTGCCATTATTAGTATGGGTGCAGTAGTATTTATTTTACCAGCATTGCTTCTTACTTTCGATAAAATAATTATGAAAACCACTAAAAATTAGAAATGAGGGATATATATGAAAAATAGAAAATTAGTATTTGCAACTTTTGTTGCAGTGGGAACTTTTTTGGTACCAGCTTCTGTTTCCGCCATTACTAAAAGTGAGACCATTTATTCCAATTTAGAATATGATGGCAAAATAGAAAAATCATCTGTCACCAATCACCTGTCATTTTTAAAAGAGCAGGAGGAGAAAGACGATACAGTCTTAAAGGATATCTTAAATATCAATGGAGACGAAAAGTTTAAGACAGATGGGAATAAAATTATCTGGGAGAATAAGGGACGAGATATTTTCTATCGTGGTACGACGGATACTTTATTACCGATTGATGTAGAAATAGAATACTTCTTTAATGGAAAAAAAAGGAATCCTAAAAAAATGGTTGGTAAATCTGGAGAAGTAAAAATTGTTTATCATTTTATTAACAGGGATAAGAAAGTAGTACAAATTATGGAGCAGAGCGAAGAGATTTATACGCCATTTGTTGTCAGTGTTGGTATGGTTATGGAGGGAAAGAATAATAAGGACTTCTCTATTACCAATGGAAAAGTCATTTCCACAGGGAGTCGCAGTATGATTGTTGGCCTTGCTTCTCCTGGCTTATATGAGAGTACTGGTATTTTTGAGTTTGAATGCTTCGATGATATTACTCTTACCTATACTACCTCTCACTTTTCTTTAGCAAATACTTATATTGTAGCAACTCCAAAACTTCTTAGTGAGAGTGAATTTGCATCCCTTGGGAAAATAGAGAGGATTTATCAAAATATGCAAGCATTAGATGAGAATATGCAAAAATTGGTTTCTGGAACAGATGAGATTTCTAATGGTAGTGTTTCTCTTTATGATGGTAGTAAATCGCTTCGTTATAATATGGAAAAAATAAAGGATGCTTCTTCTCAATTAAAAAGTGGCTCTGTTCAGTTAAATCACGGACTTACTACTTTAAAAAATGCGATTTTACAAATGAAGGCTGAAACCCAGAATAAATTACAGGGAAAAAGTATCAGTGAAGTTACTACGGCTCTTCAGAATTTAAAAGTGCAAAATAATACTATTTTACAAAATACATTACAAAAAAGTGGAAAAACATTTAATGAACTACAAACTATTTATGTTCAAAATAATCTTCAAAATTATCAAATTCAGGGAGAAAGTGATCCACTTGGACTTGTTAAAAATGCTTATGAACTTTGTCTTGCTCTTTCTGGAAATAACTCGGCCATTGATATGAGTCTTAGTTTCCTTTCCTCTTTCCAGCAAGTAGAAATACTTCTTTCTAGTATTGAACAATTAGAGTCTTTCTCTTCTACTTTAAAAGAAGGCTTAGATATGATGGAAGCTGGTACTATAAGACTACATCAGGGCTCTATTGAAATAGAAAGTGGTATGAAAAAGTTGGTAGATGGAAGTAACGCCTTAAAGGAAGGGGCAAAAAATTTTCAAGAGCAGGGAATTAAACAGCTAGTTAATTATAGTAAAATTTTAAAAAAATATAATAATAAGATGGATGCTTTAATTGATCTTAGCAAGGGATATAGTGGTTTTGCTTCTCAGAATAGTGACTCTACCCTATTTGTATATACGGTATCATCTATTAAATAATAAACAGAAAGGAAAGGCCTTTCTTTTTTAGCACTCTTGCTTGACTTTTGCTAAAAGCAGTGCTACGATAAATTTGTTAGCATTTACTAACAAAATTTTAAGAAAAGAGTTGATTAATATATGAAAAAACAATTTAGAGCCGAATCTAAAAAGCTTTTGGATATGATGATTCATTCTATTTATACAAACAAGGAAATCTTTCTTCGTGAACTTATTTCTAATGCGAGTGATGCTCTTGATAAACTTTCTTACGAGAGTCTAACCAACAAGGAAATGAAAATTAAGAAAAAGGAATTAGAGATTCGCCTTATTCCTGATAAAGAAGCACGAACTCTTACTATTATCGATAACGGAATTGGTATGACGAAGGAAGAGCTAGAAGAAAATTTGGGTACGATTGCCAAAAGTGGATCTGAGCTTTTTAAAGAAAATATGAGCGATGATAAGAATATGTCTATTATTGGACAATTTGGTGTTGGTTTCTACTCTGCTTTTATGGTTAGTGATAAAGTAGAAGTTACTAGTCATTCTGTTTATGATGACAAAGCTTACACTTGGACTTCTACTGGGGCAGATGGTTATACTATAAAAGAAGGAAGTCAGGATGAGAATGGTACAACAATTACTCTTTATTTAAAAGAAAATACTGAGGAAGAAAAGTATGACGAGTTTTTAGAAGATTTTAAACTTGAAGGATTAATTAAGAAGTATTCTGATTATATTCACTATCCTATTCGTATGATGACTGTTTATACAGAAGATGAGAAAGAGGTAGAGGAAGATAGAACTTTAAATAGTATGGTTCCTATTTGGCATAAAAAGAAAAAAGAGGTAAAAGAAGAAGAATATAATGACTTTTATATTGATAAATTCTATGATTATGAAAAACCACTTCGCATTATTCAAAGTGATGTAGAAGGACTTACTAGTTATAAAGCACTTTTATTTATTCCTAGTCATGCTCCTTTTGATTACTATAGCAAAAATTTTGAAAAAGGATTACAACTTTATTCTCGTGGTGTTCTTATTATGGACAAGTGTAGTGACTTACTTCCAGATCACTTTAGCTTTGTAAAAGGAATTGTTGATAGCGAAGATATTTCCTTAAATATTTCTCGGGAGACCTTGCAAGATAATCACAAACTTGGTATTATTGCTAAGAGTTTAGAGACAAAGATTCGTAAAGAACTTGAGGTAATGTTAGACGAGGACCGTGATGAGTACGAGAAGTTCTACAATGACTTTGGTATGCAACTTAAATATGGAATTTATAGTAGTTATGGAATGAATAAAGAGACATTACAAGATTTATTATTGTTCTACTCTTCACACGATAAAAAGTATATTACATTAAAAGAGTATAGGGAGAGAATGGTAGATGGACAAGATAAGATTTACTATGCCTGCGGGGAGTCTCTTGATAAAATTGATCTACTTCCACAAGTAGAGAGAGTTAAAGAAAAATATGAGATTTTATATCTTACTAATTCTATGGATGAATTTGTTTTAAAAAGTATGAATGATTATAACTCTACTTCTTTCTTAAATATTTCGGATGAGAGTCTAGACCTTGATAGTGAAGAAGAAAAGGAATCTTTAAAGAAAGCGAATGATGAAGCCAAAGATATGTTTTCATCTATGAAGGAGGCATTGGGCAGTGACGTAGAGAGAGTGCAGTTTACGCATAAGCTTAAAAATCATCCTGTATGTTTAACTTCTAAAGGAGAAGTTTCGGTAGAGATGGAGAAGACTTTAAAAGAGATGCCAAATGGGGAAGGAATTAAAGCCCAAACAATTATGGAGATTAATGAATCTCATCCAATTGCAGAAAAACTAAAAGCTTTATATCAAGAAGAAAATAAAGAAGAGTTAGCACAATATACTAAAATTTTATATGCTCAGGCAAGATTAATCGAAGGATTGAGTCTTGATAATCCAACAGAAATTAGTAATCTAGTTTGCGAAATTCTGGCAAAATAAAGAACGTTTTCTATCAAAGAAACGTTCTTTTTTACATTCTAAATAAGTAGTTGGCAAGTTCATCATAGCACTCATCCCTTGGTACTAAAATATTTTGTTCTCGCATATCATTCAATTCACTGATGCTAACAAATTTAATTGATTGTACTTCACTTGCTTGAAATCTTAAATTATCCGTTGTTAGTCCATTTTGTCTTAGTATGAAGAAATCGTAAAACTGTCTATCATAGTGCTCTTCACTGACTTTTTCTTCTTTTCTAAACGAAAACATAAATCTAAAGTCTTTTACTTCTACACTATATCCGAGAGAAACACTTACTTCTTCGCTGATTTCTCTTGTTGCAGCAGTTAGAGAATCTTGTCCTGCAGATAAATGACCTGTGACGGAAATGTCCCATTTTCCAGGATTTTTGTCTTTATTATCACTTCGCTGTTGAATTAAAATTTCATTTTTATTATTTATAATAGCTACTACAATAATACGGTGCCATAAGCCTCTTTTATGAACTTCTTTTCGTGTTAAAACTTCTCCTGTCTTAATGCCATTTTCGTCTAATACATCTATTAGTTCTTCTTTCATACTCTTTCCTCCTATATGGAATTATATCATATATATTAGATTTCGTTGAATATACTTCTTTATTTTTTTCGTACAAGATTTTTGTTTTTTCCTCCTGAAATTGTATCGTCTAATTGAAAGTATTCGATTAGTACTTCGTTATTTTCCTCTACGAACTCACTCCACGTATTTTTATTTTGCATTGGTTTTACCATTTCTTCTGCTAATACATCATATTGCTCTTCTGTTATTTCTGCTTTTTGCTTTTCATCTTTATACTGTAGACTAAAACTCCCATTATAATTTCTACATTCATATTTTGCATCTGGGGTAATATCTCTATTTTTTATTTCCCAAGTTTGATCTAATACTAAATTGATATCACTAGAGTTTTTTTCATCAAAGAAAGTAAGTTTATAATATTGATTAACACTATATACTCTCTCATTGCTAAGAGAGCCTAACGGAGAGGCCATAATCTTTTCTCCTTTTTCTATTTCAAAAGAATCATTTTCTATCGTTTGAACTACTGATTCAAAAGTGCCTTCTTCATAGGGTCTTTCTTTATGTTCCTTGTTATCCTCTAAAATTTTAAATTGATACTTTTCATTGTCCTTTTCACTTTCTATTTGATAATAGCCACCAATTATCGTAAACATCTCTGCGATTTCTTCATCGGAGAAAAAAGCTTTTTCTTGTTTTGTTTCTTCTAATGATACAATATAGTCAACGAAATCTAAGGTTGTTTTATCATCTTCTATTTCTCTTAAAGTATCATCACTAATTATTTTTCCATTTTGATTTATTCCCTGTTCTATTTTGTCAAAGACTGCATATTCATTCGTTTCTATATGAGATGGTTTTTGATCTTTCCAGTCTTCATCTATTAGGCTATGTGTAGAATAGAACTTTTCTCGTATCGCATTTTTTAAATCCTTCTCCTCTACACAAACATCCCCTGTTTCCATCGGAATCATAGTGCCTCTTTCTAGGTATGGACGACGATTATCTTTTGCTTTCATCATTTCTATTGTTGTCATATCAAAATGATTTTCTTGGCATTTATTCTTTTGCAAGCTACACCCTTCTGCACTTGCTAGTACCATCATAGCACTGGCTCCTAACATCCATCTTTTTAGCTGTACCTTTTTCATTTTTTACCTGCTTTCTTTTTGCTCTATTCTAACGTATTTTTATCTTACTTTTTGTCTTACTAATTTTTCTTGTTTTATCTCTTTTGCTATCTGAGAGGCTTTTTCTACAAACTGCTCTTCTGTTCCTTCATTATTTAGGACATAATCAAATGGAAAATTTTCTATCATCCTAGGTTTACTTTTTGTAATTTCAAAATATTGTTTCTCTGAAAATGGACTAGAATAAGCAGTGTTATCTCCTATAATTGTAAAATCCCTATGTTGGTAGTTTACTTTTCTACTTTGAATTCTTCTTATATTATCTTTGTCATAGGAATTAATTTTAATATGAATTGGTATATACCCACATATTTTTGCAAGTTTATTAGATAATATGAGTTCTCTTTGGTGATTAAAATCTCTATCTAGTACAAATGAGGCTCGATTTATCATTAGTTTTACTAATCTTTCACTGTTGATTTTTAACACTTCTCGTTCTATTTGCCTTCTATTTTTCACTTCTTGACATTGTAAATAGTATGTCCTAACGTAATCATTGCTTAGTAAAAATATTTTTAGTTCTCTTGATAGTTGTTGGGCAAGCAATGTTTTCCCAGCACCACTTTGTCCTGTCATTGTAATAAGGCAGGGAACTTGATATTTTTCTATGTTATGTAATTGTATTTTCCTTATACTTTCTTTCATATTAACTCCCCCCTTAAGCGTTCACTATTATACTATATTCTAATTATAAGCGCAATAAAAAGAAGTATTACTCTACTTCCATCGGATTTATATGAATTACAGTTAAGTATACTTCTGGAATTTTTTTGTCTATCTCCTTTTCCAGATGATTAGCAATTTCGTGACTTTCAAAGGTTGAGAGATTTCCATCCACATAAATTGTAAAAGAAATTTGGTATTTGTAACCTACTGGTGCTGAGTTAAAATGGATAACTTTTTTTACTTCTTTATGACTTTCAATAATTTCGTATACTTTTTGTTTCGTTTCTTGATCTATTGATTTGTCCATTAAAACATCATAGCTCTCTTTAAATATCTCAATTGCCGTTACTAGAATCCATAGAGCAATTATAATTCCTACTATACTATCTATAAAATAAATATCGAAAATGCTAAAAATCGTTGCTATTAAATTTAGTGTTGTTAACAGACAATCATTACGATGATCTTTTGCATTGGCTTTTATTAATAGGTTGTGATGTTTTTGATATAGAGAATTTGTATATAGATAAAGACTCAACTTCACTACAATTGTAATAATACAAACTACAATTAACCAAATAGAAAATTGATATTTTTCCCCATTTAATAATGATAATATAGAGCCCTTTAATACTTGATAAGTCATTAACATCATAGTAATACTAATTAGCATTGAATAAATATACTCTGCCTTTCCGTGACCTAGATTATGATCATCGTCACTTGGAATGGATGCTATTTTATTTCCAATAAAGGTCATAATGGATGAGAAGATATCTCCTGCACTATTAAAAGCATCGGCAATCATTGCTTGACTATTGGTTAGGAAGCCTATTATTGTTTTTATAATAAGTAAAAAAATATTTCCAAGCATTCCTAAAATACTTGCTTTTTTTATTTCTTGAAATTTTTTCATCATTACCTCACTACTTTATTTGGAATTTTTATCATAAATTATTTTTGATTCATTTATTAATTTTTTGGTAACTGTTAAATACCAGGTTTCCATTCTACTCTGCCACTTTTTAAATTTTAGGAAAGTACTATAATCTAATTCTAGTATTTGTTTTAATGAGTAATCTTTATTTAAAAGAACGATAATTACATATTCAAATGGCCTTTCATGGTTTTCTTTTTTTCCTGGCGGGTTGAATCCGTAAAAGACACCTGTCGTGTTTGTTGTCGTTGTTTTAATTGAATACCGTTCTCCAGCTTTGCTAACTGCATCGATATTGGCAGATGAACTCATTACTAATTGCATTTTTGGTAATCCACTATGGTTATTATAATAGTTAACTGCTAGAAATTCTCCGATATCACCAATTGCATTATTGGTCCTAATAATTTTTCTTTTCTTCAACTCTTCTAGCCATTTTCCATAGCATTCAATTAGTTCACTATCTGATAATTCACTAAAATTCATCTTATCACCTCTTAGATGATTATTTTATCATAGATCATATTATTTTTCTATTAATGATTATTTATTTTCTTGCTATATTGAGGGGGGCAAGAACTATGTTTGTCAACAAAAGTATTAGAATTAAAAGTAATAGAGAAAAAGAAATAGCACTACCTGCTACTCCTTTATTTTTTCTTAATTAATTATGATGAGGACATCCACTCTGTCTACCATAACCGTTTCTATTTCCGCCATAATTATGTTGGCAACTTCCATTTTTACCATTTGGGCAATTATGCTTGCCAGCTGGTTCATTATAATAAGGGCAATCTTCATTATTGTTATGATATGGACAATTTTGATTGTATGTTATTGGTTCATTTACAAAATTATCATTACTATCATTGTCATTTAAAGCATAAACTGTTGTTGCCATAAAAGAAAATGCTACTATTCCTAACATTAAATATTTGTTCATATATAAATTCCTCCTTAATTTCTTTATAATTATTGTATATAACTAAGTTGGTTTAGTATACTCACTAATTTTATAGTACCTTCTTTTCAATTTCTTATTTT
This sequence comes from uncultured Bacilli bacterium, assembly GCA_910583685.1. Lineage (GTDB taxonomy): Bacteria > Bacillota_I > Bacilli_A > RF39 > UBA660 > MGBC119817. Next base: position 279 of record CAJTXY010000023.1, on the reverse strand, counting down.
GTTGTATATTTCAGGACGTATTCGAACTATAACTACATATAGTATAGAACTTGAACAATTTTCCAAATTCTAATTTGCTTTTCATAATACTAATATTCGCTCGTCTCATAATAATATGAAGTCATATAAGTCTTAAAGCAAATACTTATGTATTTATTGTTTCTTTTCAGTCACTCCTTTTTCTTATTAAGGAAAAAAGAGGATGCAACAATATTAAAATGAATCCCTTGTCAAGGACTAAATAAAAAAGTGAGCCTAAGCAATAGATGATAGAAGATG
>CAJTXY010000022.1 GCA_910583685.1 uncultured Bacilli bacterium | reverse complement strand
ACCCATAAAGTTGACCTCACTTTTTTTGAAAGTCCACTTTATAGGTTACATTTTAATAGTATTACCTATCTCTTTTTGTTTACACTGTATTTAATAAAAAGAAGGAGTCATAATAACTACTTCCTTATTTTTTAGATGGCAGGGGATGAGAGAATCGAACTCCCAACAGTGGTTTTGGAGACCATTATTATACCATTTAACTAATCCCCTATTAGCGGTAACAACGATATTATATCATATTCATTTTATGAATTCAATCATTTCTTTTTCTTTTACTATCATCAATTTATATGAAATACATATTTTATAATAGGTGATATAAATGGCTGTTATACAGTATACTTCTAAAGATCTAGACTTACTTGCAAGACTTATGCGAGCAGAGGCAATTGGTGAAGGAGACTATGGGATGCTAATGGTTGGCAATGTTGGCGTTAATCGTGTTCTAACTGATTGTCTTGACTTTAAAAATATTAGAACCATTAATGATATGGTTTATCAAAATCCTGGTGGATTTGCAGGGATTAATAGTCCTCTTTTCTTCAGTAGTGCCACGACAAAAGAAAAACAACTTGCTGAGCGTGTTTTAAAGGGAGAATACTATCATCCTGCAACCAACTCTTTATGGTTCTATTCCCCTAGTGGAAATGCTGCTTGTATCCCACTTTGGTATGATCAACGACTTGCTGGTAGGTATAAAAATCATTGTTTTTATGAACCTTATCCAGGAATTTGTGAGCCCTTACACTAAAAAACTTTGGAATACCCAAAGTTTTTTTATACCCCACCTATTACTCCCCTTTTGCGTAATACAAATTTACGAAGCCAATCTATTGGAATGACAGTAGATGCTAGTAGTATCATTACCATAAATTCTTTTGCTGTTAGGCCTGCAGTTCTAAACATACTTCCTCCATAATAAATCAGTAAAACTTGGACAATTACAATAAATAACATAATGATGATAAATACTTTGTTTTCTTTTAGATGGGCAAATAAATTTAATCTGTGTGTTCTGGCATTAAAAGCATTAAAAATATCTATAAAAATGAATAATCCAAAGAAAGCAGTCATTAAATAAGCCTCATGAATATCCTTTCTAAAAAAAGTATGAAGAAATGGTAGTTTTAGAAAAATTAGACAAAGAAGTGCTGAATAACAACCTGTTATAAAAATCTGGTTAAACATATAACGATTCATAATAGCCTCTTCTTTTTTCTTTGGGTATTCGTTCATATATTCTTTCAATGGTGGCTCATAAGCAAAGGCAAGACCTGCTAGTGTATCCATTACCATATTAATCCATAGCATTTGAATCACAGTTACTGGAGTATCGATTCTTATAAAGGGTCCAATAATAGAAAGACTTATGGCACACATATTAATTGTTAATTGTAAAATGATAAACTTACGAATACTTTTAAAAATAGTACGTCCAAATAAAATAGCTTGAGAAATAGAAGCAAAATTATCATCCAGTATTACAATGTCACTTGCTTCCTTAGAGACTTCTGTACCACTTCCCATTGCAAAACCTACATCTGCTTTTTTTAAAGCGGGAGCATCATTGACACCATCCCCTGTCATTCCTACTACAAGACCTGCTTCCTGTGAAACTTTAATTAAACGACTTTTATCTTGGGGAAGGGATCTTGCTACTACTTTTAAATTAGGAAGTATTTTTTTTACTTCTTCATCATTCATTGCCTCTAACTCTTTTGAGGTTAAGACAATATCTGTCTCTTTGGTTAAAAGTCCCACTTCTTTTCCAATAGAAACTGCAGTTTTTTTGTTATCACCCGTAATCATTACCGTTTGAATATGGGCATTCTGGACTTCTTTTACTCCTTGGATGGCATCGCGTCTTACCTCATCTTTGATAAAAAGAACGCCTACTAAAGTTAAATTTCTCAGGGTGGTAGTTGTGGATGGAACCATAGTTGCTAAGGCAATAGCCCGAATTCCTTTTTCTGTCATTTTATCAATTTCTTGCTCTATCTTTTCTCTTGGAAAAACATATTTCTTCTGCCCTAAAACATCATAGTAACTATTACATTTTTTTAAAATAATTTCAGGTGCTCCTTTAATTAATGTTTTCCGTCCATGATTATCAATGGTTGTTAGAGAATACTTATTTTTACTATCAAAGGGAATGGTCTGTATTTTTTTATACTCTTCTTTTAGCGGGAGAGAAGCAAATTCTAAAATCGCTCGGTCTGTGATATTTCCTCCTATTGTTTTTGTTCTATCTTGAGTAAAACTACTGGCATTATTTAATACCATAGATTCCTTTGCTATTTTGTAAAAATTTTCATCTCGCATTATCTCTTGCTCTGTCGAATATTTCTTTCCGCTTCCACTTAAAAGGGTCACTACTTCTAACTTTCCTTTTGTTAGTGTTCCTGTTTTATCTGTAAACAAAATATTTAAGCTTCCTGCTGTCTCAATTCCTGTTAATTTTCTTACTAAAACATTACTTTTTAACATTCTTTTCATATTGGAAGATAGAACAAGTGTAATCATCATAGGAAGCCCTTCTGGTACTGCAACTACTATAATGGTTACGCTTAAAGTCATCGCATAGAGAATATGAGAACTTAATAAGGGAAAGTTTTGTAAGAAAGCGATAATCTTTGCCATTTCAAAGTTGTTACTAATTACAATTACGGAAAAGAGATAGGAAATAGAGACTAAAAAGGCTCCAACATAACCAATACGACTGATTATTTTTGCAAGACCTCGCAAGCGGATTTTCAAAGGACTTTCTGGTTGGCGTTCTTGAATCTCTTCGGCAAGACGTCCAAACATTGTTTTGTCCCCTACTGTTACTACTTCCATTAAAGCTTCACTCGAGTAGACTACTGTTCCTCTATATACTTCTGCACCAATCGGCTTTCTCATCTCTCTTGCTTCTCCATTAAGAGACGATTCATCTACTGTAATTTCTCCTTCTATAATTTTTCCATCTGCAGGAATTTTGTCCCCTGACTCTAAAAATACGATGTCTCCTACTACAACTTCTTCTATTTTTATTTCCTCTTTTTTGCCATTTCTTTTGACACGGCACTTTAGTTTCAGTGACTCTTCTTGCAGTCTTGCGAATGCCTTTTCACTTCCATACTCCGAGATAGAAGAGATTAAAGAGGCGACAAAGATGGCAATTACGATTCCTATTGTTTCAAACCAATCAAAGTCCTTTATTAAAAAGATTACTTTAATTCCTAGTGCTACTAATAAAATTTTTATAATGGGGTCCCCTAGGGACTCGAGTAGCAGTTTTAGAAAGCTATCTTGTTTTTTGGTAGTAATGGTATTGGCCCCATATTTTGTACGATTTTCTTCTACTTCTTTTTCTGTAAGTCCTACTATGTTTTTATTTTTCATTCCTTATCCTCCTACTCTAATCTATGAAGGACAAACTCTTTTCTCTCAATTTTTAAATGCTTTTTTTTGACAAATTACTTCCTCTCCCTTTTTATTTAGGCAATTAAAAAAGGCTATTTTTCATAACCTTTCAGAATAAATCACTATGTGTTCCCGTTTCAATTAGTACTAGATATAATTCATCTTTATGTAATCTATATATAAGTAGCCAGTCTGGTTCTATGTGGCACTCGTAACAATCTGTATAGTATTTATCATTTATTAAGCGATGATTTTTATACCTGTCTTCTAAAATTTCTTCTTGTGCTAATTTATTTACTACTAATACTAGCTTACTTAAATCTTTTCCCCTTTTAGACATTCTTTTTAGTCTTTTTTAAATTCCGTTGTTGTTTTAATTTGGTATTTTGTTTTTGTTTTAGTTTCTGTCATTTAATATATCCTCTAGCATTTCTTCGGCACTATTATATCCTTTCTCATTTACTTTGCCTTCTATAATATCCTCTGCTTGTTTTAATGCTCTTATCATTTCTTTAGAAGGATGCGGATTCTCTATTTTGAAGGGTATTCCGTCTCTTTTTACAATTTGTGTTAAAAACATATTAATAGCTGTACTCATATTTAGTCCTAAACCTTTCAAGATAGTTGTTGCTTCTTCTTTTGTCTTAGCATCTACATTGACATTAATTGCTGTTGTTAGATTAGACATTATCACCATCTCCTTTTCTAAATGTATTTTATCATTATTACTACATATTGTCAATATATCAAATATATAATATCTTTATTTAAGGAACGAAGTAGTTTATGATACATACTTTTACTACTTTTTATTTTTCTATTTTTCATCCTTTTATTTGTTCGACTTTCTTTTTTATGTAATAAACAGATTTATTTAATTTACTATATTCATTGGCAAAATTGATCTTGTTTGATAGAATAAGTAAGAATGGAGGGATTTTATGAATTTTATCGAAAGTATTAAAGAACGGGCTCGTGAAAAATTACAGACAATTGTTTTGGCAGAAACAGAAGATGCACGTGTTTTGAAGGCTGCTGATATTGCACTAAGGGAATCTTATGCCAATATCATCTTGGTTGGAGAAGAACAACGGATTAACAAAATTGCAAGTGAAAATAATTTAGATATTCATCAAGCTAGAATTATTGATCCTAAGGCAAGTGAACAAACTGAGCTTTTAGCAAGTGAGTTTTATGAAACGCGAAAGCATAAAGGAATGACATTAGAAGAAGCTCATCAAATTATTTCTGGTAGTCCCCTATATTTTGGATGTATGTTAGTTAAAGTTGGCATTGCAGATGGAATGGTAGCTGGAGCTGTTTATACTAGTAGTGACCTACTTCGGGCAGCACTTCAAACAATTAAGACGGATAAAACTATTAAAGTGGCATCTTCCTTTATTTTAATGGATGTTCCTGATTGTGGGTATGGCGAGAATGGTTTGTTTATTTATGCAGATGCAGGATTAAATCAAAATCCTACTAGTGAACAACTTGCAGAAATTGCTTATACTTCGGCAGAGACTTTTCGCTCTTTGATTAAACGTGAACCATATGTAGCGATGCTTTCTCATTCTACTTTTGCATCGGCACCAGATCATCCTGATATTATTAAAGTACGTGATGCTGTGAAATATGCTCAAGCGAACTACCCTTTATTAAAAGTAGATGGCGAACTACAGCTAGATGCAGCTATTATTCCAGAAGTAGCAGCAAAAAAAGCACCAAATAGTCCAGTTGCAGGACGTGCGAATGTCTTGGTATTTCCTGATTTAGACTCTGGAAATATTGCTTATAAGATTACAGAACGACTTGCGAAAGCGAAAGCTTATGGTCCTATTACCCAAGGTCTTTTAAAACCAATTAACGATTTATCTAGAGGCTGTAATGCAGAAGATATAGCTGGTGCGATTGCCATTACTGCTGTTCAAGCAATTGAAAAGAACAAGTAGATAACCATACTACTTGTGTTTTTTTTACTTATTTATTATAATAAAAAACTATGAAAGGAGCGACATATTATGGTTTTATATGATTATGAACGTACTGGAATAAAAGAGAATAAAAAACTTAAAGAAAATAAGGAACAGATGTTAAAAAGAAAAAGGCGGGAAGAGAATCTTCAAATCACAAAAGAGAGAACCACTTATAATCAAGATGTAGCAAAAAAATATGATACTTCCTTAATGAATAGAGATAAGGAATGTAAGAAAATAGAAAAGTTATTAGGTGATTACTATGAAGCGTCATTTATGGCGAAAGAGGAAAATATTTTTCAACTAGTATCTGGTTATCAAGAATACCTTTTAGCATTTGGTGATCATATGACAGCATTAGAACTTCGAACTTTTAGAAATAGCATCGTTAAAACTTTATCTATCTCTGAAGAACAATTATTCCTTGCTAAGCAGTCTGAAGCAAGTATGGAAGTATTGGGAGATAATCCGCAAGATGAGGCTATTTTAGACTTTTGTGTAGAAAATTTAGAAAGTTTAACTACCAAAGGCCTTAACTCATTAGAACTTGTGGGATTTTTACTTGATGCAGGTACACCTATTCAAAATAGTAAAAACTTGAAAGAGGTAAAAACAAAAGTAATGAATCTTTTAGCAGATAGTAAAAGTAAAAAATAGACTTTATTTAGAAAAGACATATTCGTTTTTTGAAGAAGTTTTTTTTTGAAACTTTTTTATAAATATCTACTTTTTTCTTATCTTTTGTCTATAATATAAGTGAAGTTTTCTTACAGAGATGTAAGATTTGATTTGTTACTATATGATACAATAGAAATAGGTGATTTTAGATGAAGATTTTGATTATTGAGGATGACTTAGAACAACAAAGAGAACTAAAGCGATTACTTACTGCTTCTGGTTACGATGTTTTTGTAGCGCAAAATTTTACTTCTTTATTAGAAGAAATTGTTCATACAAAACCAAACCTTATTTTAATGGATATTAATCTTCCTGGCATTAATGGGGAAAGCCTTTTAAAAGAACTTCGACGGACGATGGATGTTCCTGTTATTATGGTTACTAGTAAAAATAATGAAGCAGATGAAGTGCTTAGTATGAGTTATGGAGCGGATGATTACATTACAAAACCATATAATCCAACGATTCTTCTACTTCGTATTGAGGCAATTTTAAAACGGTTGCAACAGACTAGCGACTTTTTGACGGTAGATAAGATGCAAATATTTCCAGATCGAGGGCTTATTAAGTGTGAGGAGAAAGAGGTTTTACTTACTAAGAATGAGATGCTTATTTTGAAATTGCTTGTACAAAATAGAGGGAAGATTGTTTCTAGAGAAGCGATTATGGATGATTTATGGAATAGTTATGAGTTTGTAGATGATAATACACTTACAGTTAATATCTCTAGACTTCGTGCAAAACTTCAAGAAATTGGATATGAAGATGTGATTCAAACTAGAAAGAGACAGGGGTATATTTTACTATGAGCTTTCGTTCTTTTTGCAAAGACCATTTACTTACCATTATCCTCTTCCTTTTTGCAGATTTTTTATGTTTTCTTTTTCTGCTTATTTTTAAAAGCTCTACTCCACTTATTGTTGTTTTGCTCTTTACTATTTTTCTAGTTGAAACCTCTTCTTTCCTTTATGAATTTTTTCGAAGAAAAGCCTTTTATGATGATTTCTCTAGTAAACTACTCTCTCTTGATCAGAAATATTTAATTACAGAAATTTTAGAAGAAGCCCACTTTTTTGAAGGGAGAGTTCTTGTGGATAGCCTTTATGACATTAATAAATCTATGTTAGATCATCTAAATCAATATAAAGGACGAATTGAAAGTTACAAAAGTTATTTAGAAATGTGGATACATGAAATTAAAATTCCTCTTTCTAATGTTTTACTACATATCCATAATCAAAAAGGAGAGTCTGATGCTATATTACTCGACCAAATAAAAAAACTAGAAGATTATATGGACCAGATATTATATTATTCTAGAGGTGAATATGCCGAGGTGGATTATTTTATTAAAGAGTGTTCTTTAAAGAGTGTGATTAATCACGTTATTCTTCGCAACAAAGATAGTCTTTTATACCATAATGTTCATATTCATATCGATTTAGAAGATAAGACCGTTCTTTCTGACTCTAAGTGGCTTGAGTTTATTTTAAATCAAATTATTATCAATAGTGTTAAATACAAGGCTAAGAATATTACCTTTTCACTGAAAGTAGAGAACGATATCACGGTTCTTTCTATTAAAGATGATGGTATAGGTATTTTAAAAAGTGACTTACCTTTGGTGTTTGAAAAAAGCTTTACAGGAAAAAATGGAAGGCATAATACAAATTCTACAGGAATGGGACTCTATATTTGTCATAATCTTTGTAAAAAACTTGGACATTCTATCGAAGTATCTTCTGAAGTAGGAAAATTTACAGAAGTGACTATTACCTTTTTAAAACAAGATTTTTATGATACTGTCCGTTAAGCTTACAGAAGTGTAAGCATTTGTAAGCTTAATCGATGGTAAAGAAAGTATCTTTTTCTTAAAATGAATGTGGAGGAGGAAAAATATGAATGAAATTTTAAAAGTTGAAAAACTAGAAAAATATTATGGTGGAAAGTCCAATTTAACCAAAGCATTAAATGATGTTTCTTTTCATGCAGAAAAAGGAGAATTTGTAGCAATTATGGGTGCTAGTGGTAGCGGTAAGACTACGCTTCTAAACTGTATTGCCACAATTGACAAAGTAACTGCTGGACATATTTTTGTGGATGGACTTGATATTACGAAGTTAAAAGGAAATAACTTGAATAAATTTAGACGAGAGGAACTAGGTTTTATTTTTCAAGACTTTAATTTGTTAGATACGCTTACTGCTTATGAAAATATTGCACTTGCCCTATCTATTCAAAATGTAAATGTCTTCGAAATTGAAGAAAAGATAAAAAAGGTGGCACACCAACTTGGTATAGAAGATGTACTTCAGAAATATCCTTATCAAATGAGTGGTGGGCAAAAGCAACGAGTGGCATCGGCTCGTGCTATTATTACCAATCCAAAACTTATTTTAGCAGATGAACCAACTGGTGCCCTAGATTCTAAATCTTCTAAAATGCTACTTGAGAGATTTAATTATTTGAATCGGGAATTAAAGGCAACTATTTTGATGGTTACTCATGACGCTTTTACAGCAAGTTATGCCTCTCGAGTTATATTCATAAAAGATGGCAAAGTATTTAACGAGATTCATCGCGGAGATAATACTAGAAGCGAATTTTTTGATAAAATTATTGATATTGTAACACTACTTGGAGGAGATCTTAACGATGCTCTTTAAACTATCCTTAAAAAATATTAAAAAGAGTTTTAAAGATTATGCCATCTACTTTTTTACTCTAATTTTGGGTGTTGCCATCTTCTATGTGTTTAATGCCATTGAGAGTCAAACTGTACTTATTGATGCCACATCTGGTACCGCTAGTATTATTGAACTTATGACGAATATGCTCTCTGGAGTCAGTGTCTTTGTTTCTTTCATACTTGGCTTCTTGATTATTTATGCTTCACGTTTTTTAATTAAAAGACGAAAAAGAGAATTTGGTATCTATTTGACACTTGGAATGAGCAAGAGACGAATCTCTATGATTTTATTTATTGAAACTATATTGATTGGTCTTATCTCACTTGTCATCGGTCTTGGGATTGGTATTGTTTTGTCACAACTGATGAGTATTCTTGTTGCCAATATGTTTGAAGCAGATATGACAAAGTTTTCTTTTATTCTATCTAAAAGTGCTTGTATCAAATGTCTAATCTACTTTGGTATTATGTACTTGCTTGTGATGATTTTCAATACGATTAATATTGGGAGATGTAAATTAATTGATCTGTTACATGGTAGCAAAAAAAGCGAAAAAGTAAAACTGAAAAACTCACTTTTGTGCACTGTTATCTTTCTTATTTCTGCTAGTGTTTTAGGATTTGCTTATTATATGGTTACTGGTGGAATCGAGACGATGCTAGACTCTGCTGATAAAATATTTATTCCTATTGCTTTAGGAATTGTGTCTACCTTTTTTATCTTTTGGTCTTTATCAGGACTTATTTTGCGAATTGTTTCTAAAAGGCGAAAGTTTTATTACAAAGGATTAAATAGTTTTACCTTAAGACAGATTAGTAGCAAGATTAATACAACTGTATTTTCAATGACTATTATTTGCCTTATGCTATTTGTGACTATTTGTATCCTTTCTAGTTCTCTATCTATTAAAAATTCTATGACTGTTAATTTAGAAGAACTTGCTCCTGTCGATGTAGAATTTACTAAAATGATTGATATTGATACTAGTAATCCAGCTATTATTGAAGATTTTGATTTGTCAATTATAGAGACACTGGAAAAGAATCATTTTGATGTTCAGAATAAATTAAAGAATATCGTATCTTTTAATATTCATAAAACAGAGAAATTAACTTTAAAAGAAACTTTGGGTAGAGAGGTTTTAGCGAAGTATAAATTTATGCATTACGATGCCCCTGAGACAATTATTGCGCTTAGTGATTATAATAAAGTTGCCCGACTATTTGAACATGAAGAATACACTCTAAAAAAAGATGAGTATATGATTATTGCCGATTATGATGGAATGATTGATGCTCGAAATTTAGCATTAAAAGAGAGGCCTTCAATTGTTTTAGGAGAAAAACGTTATCAACCAAAATATGATGAATGTAAGTACGGCTTTCTTGAGATTTCCTCTACTCATATCAATGGTGGTATTATAGTAGTTCCCGATGAGGCCTTAGAAAGTATTCCTGTTACAGATAAAGCATTGCTTGCTAATTTTAATACTGATAATAAAGAAGAAATTCAAAAAATTAATCAGGAACTTCGTGACTTTGCTGATAAAACCTGGGAAAATAGTAGCTTTACTACCGTTAATACCAAACTTGATATTGCAGAAAATAGTATCGGACTTGGGGCACTTGTCACCTTTATTGGTCTTTACTTAGGTATTATTTTCTTAATCTCTAGTGCAGCGATTCTTGCTTTAAAGGAGTTGTCTGAGAGCAGTGACAATAAAGAAAGATTTCGAATGCTACGAAAGATTGGTACAGATGAAGTTCTTATTCGTAAAGCTTTATTTAGACAGATTGCTATTTTCTTCCTATTCCCACTGATTCTTGCTATTGTTCACTCTGTATTTGGTATTATGTTCTGTAATTATATTTTGGAAACATTTGGAAATGAACAGTTATTGCCTTCGATTGTTATGACTTCTATCTTTATTATCATTATTTATGGTGGATACTTTCTTATTACTTATTTCTGCAGTAAAAATATTTTGAGAGATGCTTAAGATATGAAAATAAAAAAGACTATCATTCATTTGATACTCTTTAAAGATACCTACTTTTGGTGTCTTTTTTTTATTTTACTGTAAATGATTCTTAATATTAATAAGTATAAGAAACAACCAAAAAAGGCAATGCAAAGCCATAATGGTTTATCAAAATATAATATAGAAGGAATCATTTCGTATGGATTCTTTGGTACTACAAAGGCAATAATCATAATAATCAAAATTCCGATTACTGCTAGTGTATAAAATATTTTTTTCAAGTATTTCAACCTCCCTCTTTTTTTATTTTACCATATTTTTCCAAAAAGTACATATATTAAATGTAGTGCATTTTATACTTCTTCATAAGATAATGAACGTAGGTGATCATATGGCTATTGATGAAAATGATAACAAATATATTTATATAATTGTTGGACAGAATATTCGAAGAATTCGAAAAGAAAAGCATCTCACTCAATTTCAACTAGCTGAACTTATTCAATATAGTGAGGGCACTATTGCTAATATAGAAAATAGTAGTTTTCAAACCTTTAGCTTAGAATTTTTATATATCCTTGCTAAAAAGTTAAATATCTCTATGAACGAGTTCTTCTACGGTTCTAATTTACCAGTAGTAAACAGTGATAAAGAGTCTGATCCATCTAATAAGTAAGATTTTTCTTTTTATTTGACATATGAATAGTTGTTCAACTATAATATTTATTAGGAGGTATATTATGAAAGAGAAATTTATATGTGACTGTGATGTGGTTCATCAGGAAATTGTAAACCAAGTGGGGATACTTGATGATTCTTTAACATTTGACATTGCAGACTTTTTTAAAATTTTTGGAGATAGTACTCGTGTGAAGATTTTGTGGGCATTAGAGAAACACGAAATGTGTGTTTGTGATTTAGCCTATCTATTACAAATGACGAAGTCTGCTATCTCTCATCAATTAAGAATTCTTAGAGATCATAAATTAGTGAAGGTTCGTAAGGATGGAAAATTTGTTTATTATCAATTGGATGATTTCCACGTGAAAGATATTTTAGATAAATCCATAGAACATTTGGAGGAAGGAAGATGAAACATAAAGAATTTCTACGTGTTATTAGCAGTGCTTTCCTTTTTATGATTGCACTATTTCTTCCCTCTTCTCTCCTTCAAGTTTCGCTTTTTATCATTAGTTATTTGATCGTTGGTATCGATGTTATCTTTTATGCCATTCGTGGCTTTGGAAAAAGTTTTCTTTTAGATGAGCATTTTTTAATGTCTCTTGCAACGATTGGAGCTTTTTTAATCGGAGAATATAAAGAAGCTGTAATGGTTATGATTTTATATCAAGTTGGAGAACTTTTTACGGATCACGCTACTGAGAAAAGTGAAGAAGAAATTAGTAAACTTATGGCTATAAGACCTGATTATGCTAACTTAGTTAAGAATGGCAAAGAGAAGAAGGTTTCTCCTGAAGAAGTGCGAGTAGATGATGTTATTCTCATCAAGAGTGGAGAGAAAATTCCTCTAGATGGTGTTATTCTAGAAGGGGAATCTATGCTTGATACTAGTAGTTTAACCGGAGAAGCTCTACCTCAGCCAGTTGTGGTGGGAGACGTTGTTTTAAGTGGTTCTGTCAACTTAAGTGGAAGCCTTACTGTAAGAGTTCAAAGTGAGTTTAAAGATTCAACTGTTCATAAGATTTTAGAGCTTGTTAAAAATGCTAGTACTAAAAAATCCAATTCTGAAAAATTTATAACAAAGTTTTCTAAATACTACACACCAATTGTTGTTTTGATTGCTTTTACCATTGGCTTTATCATTCCCCTACTTTTCTCTTTAGAATTTCAAGAATATATAGAACGAGCGCTTATCTTCTTAGTGATTTCTTGCCCTTGTGCTTTGGTTATTTCTGTCCCACTTGGTTTCTTCTCTGGCATTGGAGGGGCTAGTCGGAATGGTATTTTAATAAAAGGTAGTCATTACTTAGAGCGGCTTGCTCATATTAACTGTTTTGTTTTTGATAAGACTGGGACTCTAACAAAAGGTACTTTTGAGGTAGTTGATATCATCTCTTTAGGAATGTCTCAGGAAGAAATTCTCTACTATGCTTCTTGTTCTGAGCGGGACTCTTCTCACCCAATTGCCCTATCTATTAAGAAATACTATGGAAAAGATATGTCAAAGGCTAAAATCAAAAATGTCCAAGAACTTAGTGGTTTTGGCACAACAGCGCTTGTGGATAACCGGGAAGTAATCGTTGGAAATTATGCGTGTATGTTGAAAAATGATATTTTGTGTGAAGAGTTTCAAAATGATCATACTACTATTTATGTTGCCGTTGATAAAAAAGTTGGTGGCGTTATTTTTATTAATGATGTCGTAAAAGAAGAGGCTTCTTCTGCTATTTTAGAACTTAAAAAATTAGGTAGTGAAAAGTTTGTAATGCTTACTGGTGATAAAGAGGCTGTTGCTTCTCATATTTCTCAACAGTTGAAACTAGACGATTATTATGCGGAACTTTTACCAGATGATAAAGTTGCAAAAGTAGAATCCCTTTTAAAAGATTACCACGTTGCCTTTGTTGGAGACGGTATTAATGATGCCCCAGTTCTTGCTATTTGTGATGTTGGTATTTCTATGGGTAAAGTTGGTAGTGATGCTGCCATTGAGGCGAGTGATATTGTAATTATGACTGATCAGTTGAAAAAACTTCCACAGGCAGTTAAAATTTCTAGGAAAACTCTTCGTATTGTTAAACAAAATATTGTGTTTGCTCTTACTGTTAAATTTCTCATATTACTACTTGGGGCATTCGGTCTTGCTAATATGTGGTTTGCGGTTATTGCCGATGTTGGTGTTTCTATTTTAGCCATTTTAAATTCGATGCGGGCGTTTCAATTATGACAGAACTTTTTTATGATTATTATGATAGTCCTATTGGTATGATTAAGGTTACCGCTACCAATCAACATCTTATTATGTGTCAATTCTGCTCTGTTAGAGAAGAAAAACATCCAAATAGTATTACTGAGCTTACTTGCTTGCAGTTAGAAGAATACTTTACTTTTAAAAGGCAAAAATTTGATATAGCCTATCAAGTGCAGGGAACTCTTTTTCAACAGGAAGTGTGGAAAAAACTTGCAGAAATTCCATATGGTAAGACTTTTCATTATTCTGATATTGCTCGAATGTTAAAAAAAGAAAAAGCTGTTCGGGCTGTAGCTCATGCCATTGGACAAAATCCATTGTTAATTATTATTCCCTGCCATCGAGTAGTTGGAAAAGATGGTACTCTTCATGGGTATAAAGCAGGAATTGAGCGTAAGCAATATTTATTAGATATGGAATATCCACAGTAAATTGTGGATATTTTTGCTTGACAAAAAATATATATTATTGTATAACTGTATTAATCAATTGATACAGATGGGAGGGACTATGAAATTCAGATTTGATGAACATTTACCAATTTATAAACAATTGGTGGAACAGATTAAAATCGGGATTCTGACTGGTGCATATCCTTGTGGTGAAAGGTTACCGTCCGTAAGGGAGCTTGCCATCCTAACACGAGTGAATCCTAATACTATTCAGCGTGCGCTTTCAGAACTAGAGGATGAAGGCTTAATCTCTACAAAAAGAACTTCAGGTAAGTTTGTGACGGATGATATGAAGTTAATTCAAAAGATGAAAGATGAACAAGCCGAGATGCTTACTATTAAATTTTTGAATGATTGCCAGCAACTTGGCATTTCACAGCAGCTGATTCTAAAAATGATTAAAGAAAAAGGAGAAAAATATGAGTCTAATTGAATTTAGAGATGTTACCAAAAAATTTGGGTACAAGGTGGCCTTGGATGAGGTTAACTTAAAAATTGAGAAGGGGAAAATTTATGGATTACTTGGACCAAATGGTTCTGGAAAGACTACTATGATTAAATTAATCAATGATTTATTACAACCAACTTCTGGAGAAGTCCTTATTAAAGGAGAAGAGGCAGGCATTGAAAGTAAGAAAATTATTTCTTATCTACCTGAGAGAACTTATTTGAATATGGATATGAAAGTAGAAGAGCTTTTGAATTTCTTTTCTGATTTCTATCTTGATTTTGACAAAAGTAAAGCCTTAGAGCTTTTAGAAAAACTAGATATTGCCATTGATGCTCGACTTAAAACAATGTCAAAAGGAACAAAAGAAAAAGTGCAGTTAATTGCTGTTATGAGTAGAAAAGCAGATATTTATATTTTAGATGAACCAATTGGAGGAGTAGATCCTGCTAGTCGGGACTATATTTTGGAGACTATTTTAAATAATTTTAACGAAGACTCTAGCTTAATTATCTCTACTCACTTGATTGCTGATATTGAGAAAATTTTGGATGAGGTAGTTTTCATCAATAAAGGAAAAATTGTTTTAAATGAGAATGCCGAAGAAATTAGAACGAAGAAAAAAACGACGATTGATGCATTATTTAGGGAGGAATTCAAATGTTAGGTAAATTATTAAAATACGATTTCAAAGCGATATTTAAACCTTTAATTCCTATTTTTGGAATTACTTTACTACTTTCTATTTTACAAAGAACTTCTACTGCTTTAGGAGAGACATTTACAATACTTAAAATTCCTGCTGGTTTTCTTACTGCTTTTTATGTAGTATTACTGATTGCGCTTCCTATTGCGAGCTTTATCTTTTCTATTATTAAATACTATAATAATTTAGCAAAAGATGAGGGATATCTTATGCATACTTTGCCAGTCAGTAAAGGGCAGTTGGTGTTATCAAAATTAATTTCAGCAACAGGTGCTATGCTTGTGACACTTCTTGTTATGTTAGTAGCATTATCTATTACTTTTGCGGGGATTATTCATTTTTCTGATATTCAAGTTTTCTTTGAGCAAGTATTTCAGTATGTAGATCCGCTCTTTGTGATTATGATGCTAATTTCTGTTTTTCTTAGTTATCTATATCAACAGGTATTATGTTACTTATCTATGGCGCTTGGACAAAAACATAATAATCATAAAGTGATGTATTCTATTATTTATGGTATTGTTATTTACAATGTAATCCAGGTTGTATTTACTGTTATTCTATTTATTCCTGGACTGTTCAATTCCTCTTTCAATGCAATGATTTTTGAGAATCAGAATCCATCTTTTGATTTCTTAAATTGTTATTTAGGGTTTACTAATGTTATTACTATTATTGTGGCAATTGCACTTTATATCGCAACAACAAAAATTCTAGAAAAACATTTAAACTTAGATTAAAAAAAAGATACTAGCTATTTTGCTAGTATTTTCTTTATAATCTTTCTAAAAAGCAAGCGATTCCATCTTCATTATTTGAGGTTGTAATATGGCTTGCTTTCTTTTTTACTTCTTCTAAAGCATTTCCCATAGCAACACCGCATCCTACCGCTGTTATTACTTCTATGTCGTTAGTTCCATCTCCAAAAAATATCATCTCCTCTAACTTGATATTTAGTTTTTCCCCTAGTTGTTGTAAAGATGACTTTTTATTTAGTCCTTTGGGTGTCAGTACTAACCATTTTTTTGTGTCAGCAGAGTCCTGCATAATAAAACAGGAAATATCTGGAAATTTATTCCTTATTTTATCTCTATAATACTCTATTTTTTCTGGTTCCTTTAAATAGATATTTATTTTGGCAATCTCCTCATCTACTTCTTCTAGTCCATTTACAGTTTTGATAAAATATGGATTGTCTTTATTTCGATTTTTATATATGTAATAACAATTTCCTGAACAGTAGTCAATCTGAGTACTTACTTCATCTAGCTCCTCTGTAATTTTTTTGGCGTGTTCTTTTGCTATTTTATTGATATATTTTTCTTTTTTATTTTCTACATTATAAATGAAGGCACCATTATTTAAAATTAAATAATCAAAAAAACTAATGTCTCCAATTGCTTTGGCGCTTTCTAGTGCTCTTGCTGTCACACCCACGATTTTATAGTTTTCTTCTTTCTTTTTAAATAGTGCTTCTTTGGTTCTTTCAGTTACTTTTCTCTCATCATTTACTAGAGTTCCGTCAAAGTCTATGGCAATTAATTTATATTTCATAATGTACACTTCCTATTTTTGTAAAGTTCTATTGATAGAATATCACATTTTGTCAATTTACGTCAATTTAAAGAAGAAAAAAAGTGTTATTTACACACTTTTAGGCTGGTATGATTAATTGTTGGCCTACGCTTAAAAGATTGCTAGTTAAGTTGTTCGCTCTTTTAATTGCATCTACTGTAGTTCCAAAACGATTGGCTATTTCCCACAAACTATCTCCTTTTTGTACTGTGTACGTTGTTTGATTGCTACTTGTTGGTATGATTAGTTGTTGGCCAATGCTTAAGACATTGCTAGTTAAATTATTTGCTGTAATGATATCATTTACAGTTACACCAAAGCGGTTGGCAATGAGCCACAAGCTGTCACCACTTTTTACAGTGTAGATCGTTCCCTCTGGTTTTTCTTCATTATTGCTACTACCTGGTACTTTTAATACTTGCCCGATTTGCAAAAGATTGCTGGTTAGATTATTTAGTCTTTTTAATTCATCTACTGAGATATTCAGTTTATTTGCAATAGACCATAGACTATCGCCTGGTTGTACTGTATAGGTATTTTCTTCCCCAGTTGGCGGAGTTGGCGGAGTTGGTGAAGTTGGTACACTTGGTAATTTTAGTACCTGACCAATCTGCAAAGTATTCGATGTTAGATTGTTAAGACGCTTTAATTCATCTACCGTGGTATTGAATCTATCGGCAATTACCCACAGGCTATCCCCTTTTTGTACTGTATAGGTCGCATTTTCATCGGGGGTTGTTGTCGTTGTTGGTAATTTCAATACTTGCCCAATCTGTAGAGTATTTGATGTTAAATTGTTTAGCCTTTTTAGCTCATCTACTGTGGTTCCAAAGCGATTAGCAATTTCCCACAAACTGTCTCCACTTTGTACTGTGTAAGTCGTATTGGATGATGGTGGGGTGGGCGTTTGCCCTGTTCCTGGTATTTTTAATTGTTGGCCTATCTGTAAAGTATCTGTTGTCAAGTTATTTAGAGTTCTAAGCTCGTTTACAGATACACCGAGTTTGTTGGCAATAGACCATAGGCTATCTCCCTTTTGAACTGTATAGTACTCTCCACTTCCTTCTGGTGGAACGTATGTATAACCTCCATAATTAGCAAGAGCCCTTACTACTGCTTCGACATAATCTAACAAATCATTTTGCAACTTTTTACTGTCATTTGCATTGTCAATAAAACCATACTCTACTAAAAGTGGTTGTGTCTGTCCTGTTAATCTATGAATAAAATAGTAGTCCTTCATAGGGTCTTCTGGTAGACGTCTTTGATAGTATTTTCTCATAATTTGTCCTTCACTACCGATTGCTTCTAAGACATTCCGTGCTAAGGTGCTACTATTTCTTAGTGCATAAACAACTTCAGCACCCTCACCACCTGGTGAGTTCATTTACCATTAATAGTATATCATTTTTTTACTCTTGTTCCACTGATTCTTATTTTTGTGGAACAGGAGTAGTTCTATTTCAATAAATCTGCTAAATACAACTCATCTTTCTTATGTTTCTTTTTAAGTCTTTTATATTCGATTAAATTGTTCACTAAATCGTCAATATTTCTATCATAGTAGTTAGCTAAAAAATCACTTGATTGATCATATTTTTTACCATTTAATTTAATATTTTCTTTTGCAAAATCTTTTGGCGATTTTTTACTTTTTAAATATTCATTTACTAGTTTTTCATTAATAATTAGTAAAATTTCTAATTCTGGCTTAGTACAAAATTTATATATAGATTCTCTATAAATAATTCTTTTCAAATCCTTTGGAATAACTAATTCATCATTTTGCTTATCTCCAATTCTATAAACAGTAACATAATCATTATAATGTTTTAAACTAGTTCTAACTAGTGGATGCCTTAGTTGTCTTATATGGTAAGGTTTTCTCCCGATTAAATCATCTCTGCTAATTTTTAATCTATTATTATCCAATAGTAAATTTACTAAAGTTTCTTCATTTGTTCCCTCACACATTATTAAATATTTCATTTACATTAATTCCTTTTTAAATTTCATTAAAGATTCATAATTAACATCTGTATTGAAAGCATTCTCATAAAACTTATTACTTTTTGATAACTCTGGTCTAAATTTATAATTTTTGTACATATTTTCTAATTTAATGTTATCTTCATATTTACTTATATATATATTATCAGTCCTATTAAATAAGTCTAAAAGTTCGCAGTAATGAGTTGTAAAAATTAGTGTTGCATTATTTTTATTTACTGATTTATCTTTATATAAATTAACTAAATTTTCTACAAGTGTTTTATGAAAGTGATTTTCTATTTCATCAATTATAAGGTCGCACCCACTTTTTAATGAATAAACAACAAATGTAAATAATCCAAATCCTTTAGTAGTACCACTAGATAAAATTTCATAAAGTTCTCTATTTGAAACTTCTCTGCTTCTTTTATTTGAATAAGTTATCTTATATTTATTTTCATTAATCATTATTATATTTTCTAAATGCTCATCAAACATCTTTAAAATAGATATTATTATGTTCAAATTATTATTTAACATTTTATAAATATTAAATGAATTAGCATAATTTCTATACATAAAATCATCACTAGAGCAATAAATTCCTCTAAAAGTTATGTTTTTAAGTAATAAATATATAATAGAGGTATCCGCAGGTAAATCAGTATTATTAATTATTTCTTCATATTTTTCATATTCAAATAAATTTTTGATATAAGATTTTTTATATTCTCTTTTAAATAATTTTTGATTTTTAAATAGAATTGTATTATCATCTACCGAATTTTTATTCTTGTAAAGCTCTACTATATATCTATAAATATATTTATTATGATAGAATGATATATCTAAATTCACTGTTTCATTGATAAATTTAAATACATCTATAGAAGTTTTGATTCTATAATTAGAAAAGATATCATAAACAATGGACAACAATTCTACTGTAGTGGTTTTTCCGGATGCATTTTTACCTATTATTCCAAGTGTTGTATATACATATAGATCTTCTGCTATTTCATGAAGTTCAAATTCCTTATCATCAGCTGTTTTATTTGCAATAGGCATAAATGATATGGTAAAATTATTTTCACACAATTTAAAATTATTAGCTACAACTCTCAAAATTTTCATTTAATTTTCCTCCTTACCTCTATAATTAATTATACCACCAAAATTTTAAAAAATACATTTTTTTTGTTTTTTTTGCGATCTGGTTTTATATAATAAACAATTATAGCCTAAAAATCAAGTGTTTTTTTCATTTTAATATATTAATTAAATTTAATATAACCACTTTTTTGTTATATGTTCTTCTTTCTACTAAAGTTTTTATGCAAATTTTTGTTTCTATATTTAAAAGTAATTTCTGGTACTACATCATATTTATATTTAATAGTAATATTTCTATCTTTATCAA
>CAJTXY010000021.1 GCA_910583685.1 uncultured Bacilli bacterium | reverse complement strand
AAGAAGAGGGATTAAAATCAGGATTAGAAAAGGGAATACAACAAGGTATAGAACAGGGAATTGAACGTGGAATTGAGCAAGGAATTGAACAGGGGATTGAACGTGGAATTGAACAAGGTGAGGAAAAACGAAGTTTGGAAATTGCTAGAGAAATGCTCTATAGTGATATTGATAAACAACTTATTTCAAAATGTACAGGATTATCTTTAGATCAATTAGAGAATATATAAAGTATAGGAAGAAGAAAGATAAGTTTCTTTTTTTTTGGAATGTATAAAAATTAATAAATTTTCAGTTAATTTTCTTTTCAAATAATATAAATTATTATATAATAAAAAGCAATATTTGCTTATGGAGGTGTATGACACGTGGAATATAGAAAATACCCAGTGCTTTTGATTCATGATACTGTTCTTTTTCCAAACTGTGAGATGCGCTTAGAAAGTGATAGGTTTTCTGATAAGCAAATTTTATCTTTGACGGAAGCATCTAATGAGAAAAAAATATTGATTGTAAATCCTATTGTACCTAGAGGCGAAAATTTGGATATTACCGAGCTTCCTAGTGTTGGAGTACTTGCACAATTAAATATGAAAATGGATGTACCAAATGGAAAGACTAGAGCACTTTTTTTAGGACTTGAACGAGTAAAAGTTCATCGTTATATTGAAGAGGAACACTTTTATGAAGCCGCTATTGAGGGGATTGAAGAAGAGAAAATTAGTGATGAGGAATCTTATAGAAATATTTTAGTGAAAGCATTAAATAAATATATTCATAAAGTTCCTTATGTAGGAAATGCTATTTTAAATCAGGTAGAAATAGTTAACAATTTAGCCGAACTTACAGATTTGGTTATTAGTTTTTTACCTTTTTCTTATGAAATTAAGAAAAAATATGTACTTGAGATAGATTCTT
This sequence comes from uncultured Bacilli bacterium, assembly GCA_910583685.1. GTDB lineage: Bacteria > Bacillota_I > Bacilli_A > RF39 > UBA660 > MGBC119817. Next base: position 23,002 of record CAJTXY010000021.1, on the reverse strand, counting down.
TGAAACGTGTTCGTATGCTGCTTGAAGATATGAATGCAGATATTAAGATTATAGAATTAGAGGAAAAGATTGAACAAGATGTAGAAAAAGAGCTTGCTTCGAATCAGAAAGAATTTTTATTACGAGAAAAGCTTAAAGTTATTCAAAGAGAATTGGGGGATGTAAATTCAAAAGAGGAAGAGGTTGATCGATTAAAAAGAAAACTTTCTACTTTAAAGTGCAATCCAAAAGTAAAATCTCGTATTAAACATGAGATTAAAAGATATGAGACAACCCCAGCTTCTTCTCCAGAAATTGGTATGATTCGTGATTATCTTGATTGGATGGTTCATCTTCCTTGGTGTCATTATACTAGAGATACTGCAGATTTAAGAGAAGTTCGGCGTATATTAGATTCTACACATTATGCACTTGCTTCTGTGAAGGAGAGAATTTTAGAATATTTGGCAGTGAAGCAGAATACGCATAACTTGCGGAGTCCTATTCTTTGCTTAGTAGGCCCTCCTGGTGTTGGAAAGACTTCTCTTTCTTTGTCAATTGCTAAAAGCCTAAATCGTCGTGCTACTAAAATTAGTGTTGGCGGAATTAATGATGAGGCAGAAATTGTTGGACATCGTAGAACTTATGTTGGTGCTAATCCTGGTCGAATTATTCAGGGAATCCGTAAAGCAGGGACTACTAATCCAGTCTTTATTATTGATGAAATTGACAAAATGAGAAAAGATATTAAGGGAGACCCTGCTAGTAGTTTGCTTGAAGTTTTGGATCCTGAGCAAAACTCTAAGTTTTCTGATCATTATATTGAAGAAGAGTTTGATCTTTCTAAAGTCATTTTTATTGCTACTGCTAATTATGTGGAACAAATTCCCTTTGAGCTTCGAGATCGTCTTGAGGTGATAGAAGTATCTAGTTATACAGAATATGAGAAACTTGATATTGCTAAGAACCACTTGATTCCTAAATTATTAGAGGAGCATGGGCTTACTGAGATTGCTGTTCAATTTGAGGATGATGCTATTTTATCTTTAATTCGTCATTATACCAAAGAGGCTGGAGTTCGTGAATTAGAAAGAGTGATTGCCTCGCTTTTAAGAAAAATCGTTAAATCCTTTTTGACAGATGATACCGTTGCTTCTTACCAGGTGGATACTTTATTAATTCAAAGTTTTTTAGGAAATGAAAAATACTGTTACCAGGAGCAGGAAAAGGCAAAAATAGTTGGTGTTGTGAATGGACTTGCTTATACTCCTTTTGGTGGAGACATTCTTCCAATGGAGGCTACTTATTATAAGGGAAATGGTAACTTGATTTTAACGGGGTCCTTAGGAGAGGTAATGCAGGAGTCTGCTCGTATTGCTTTTAGTTATATTAAAGCTAATATTCATACATTTGGAATTGATGATCATCTTTTATTAGAAAATGATATTCATATTCATATTCCAGAAGGTGCGGTGAGCAAAGAGGGACCATCTGCAGGGATTACGCTTGTTACCACTTTAATTAGTTTGTTTACAAATCAAGTAGTAGATGGAAAAATTGCAATGACAGGAGAGATTACTTTACAAGGGCGGATTCTTGCTATTGGAGGATTACGCGAGAAAGTTATTGGTGCTCATAGAGCTGGTGTTAATAAGATTTTTTTACCTCTTTCTAATAAAAATGATTTAGAAGAAATACCAGATGATGTAAAGAGTAATATTGAGTTTGTCTTTGTAAAAAATTACTTTGAAATTTATGAACAAGTTTTTAAAACAAAGGAGTTTTCTTATGCTTAATGAGAGTTTTTCATTATTGGATTATATTAATATTATGCAATTAAAACATCAATTACTTTTTTTGTCTTCAGATGATCTAATGGAAAGATATCAGGAGCAAGATAAATATGGATTATTTTTAGATACTGTTAATATTATGAACTTTGTTGACCGTGGTTTTTTGTTATTTGATCCTAATGTTGTTGAACGGATAGAAAATGTTATTTATCAAAATCGATTTTTATATCAGGATGAAGATTTTCTACGTGTAACTAATGATATTATCTGTCATTTAAATAGTCTAGGTACTTATTCTCAAATGAAAAAGAATATGATAAAAGAACATTATTTAGATTTTCATGAGCAGGTACGTAAACTTGAATTTGCAAGTGAAGAGGATTTTCTTTTGGCAATTGGGTATGATGCTGTTAGTTATCATATGCTCGTAAATAACTCTTTTGAATCTGTGAATGAATGCTGTTTTTTGAGTTCTATTAATTATTTTGTAGGTGTATTTCCCGAGATGTTTTTAGAAGGAGAACTTGGGGTTCGGGCAGAGTATGGGATTGATGCTATTTCTAAAAAACGTGGATTTCGTAGAAAGCCTATCAGGGATTTTGCTAGTGTTACAAGAGAAAATTTTCAGAAAGTAATAAAATAGTAGAAGTGTTATGGAATAATACTTCTTTTTTTTCATATCATTAAGTGAAAGGAAGCGATATGTATGAAGAAAATAATCTCTTTTGATAAAGAAATTTTGTTTCCAACAATGATAGGAGAAATTACAGCTATTTCGTTAGATCAAACTTTAAAGTTTTTATCTAAAAATGATGTTTTGGGAGACTTTATTGTCAGTGGACGTTATAAGATGACAGAGGCTAGTGCCATTGAAGAGGATTTTAAATATACTTTACCTGTTGAAATTACTCTTTCTGAAACCTTTGCCTTAGATACTACTAAAATAGAGATTAAAGATTTTTATTATGAAATTATTGATGAGGAAATTTTAAAAGTTAAAATTGATATTCAAGTAGAAGGAGTAGAGGAAGTTTTACTTGAGGAGGAAATAGAAGATGTTATAGATCAAGAACTTGCAAAAGTAGAGGAAAAACAGGAAGTTCGTGAGGTAGAGGAAGTATTAGAATCCAATGAAGTAAAAGAAGAAGAGATGTCTATTTGTGAAGAGATGCGTGAATGTGATGGAGAAGAGAAGTCCAGAGAGGAAAAGTTGGAAGATGTCGAACCAATTATTGAAACAGAAGTAGAATCTTTTAAGGAAGAAAAAGAAGCGTCTAAGGAAGTGGAACAAGTGGAGGAAGTAAGTTTAGTAAATCAGCAAGTAGCAGTAGTAGAGGCAAGTGAGACTAAGGCCAATATTCAGTCTATTTTTCGAGTTTTTAATGATGCTGAGGAAACCTATAAAGCCTATACTGTCTATATTATGAGAAAGAATGATTCTATTAATTCGGTACTTGATAAATATCATATTACAAAAGAGCAATTAGAAGAGTATAATGATTTATCTAAAATAGAATTAGGATCTAAAGTGATTATTCCTGCCACCAATGATTAAACCTTTAAATTTGATTGATCAGTATCAACTTTATGCAAAGAGATATGATTATAAAAAAAATGCTCGTATTCTAACTTTAGATAACGAGCAAGTTGTGGTGAAAGAAAGACGCAAGAATCAGAAAGAGCTATTTTCTTATTTAGACTCTAAAGATTTTCATTATGCTTTGAAGCCTGTTAATTTAGAGGCATTGGACGAGTTTGATATTTACCCTTTTGTTTTGGAAACTGTTAAAAGAAAAGATGAAAAAGCAGTTGATATGATGTACATTTTGAGTCTTTTACATAATAAAACTAGTTATTATAAGGAAATGATTTTGGATGATATTAAGGCAATTTATGAAGATTTAGATAATAGAATAGATTATTTATATTATTATTATCAAAGTTTGCAGGACAGTTTGGAAAAGAAAGTTTATATGGCTCCAGATGAGTATCTTCTTATGCGTAATATTACTTCTGTTTATCGTTTGCTTCATTATGCTAAGGGAACAAATGAAAAATGGTATTCACAGGTAAAGATGAAAAAAAGCATTCGTTATGTAATGCTTCATTCTAATTTGGAAGTAGATCACTTTCTGCAAGGAGATCATCCTTATTTTATTAGCTGGGATCATGCACGGCGTGACTTTCCTATTTATGATTTTTTGAATTTTTTTCAAAATGAGTATGCTGATTTAGATATGAATAGTTTATTTCAAATTTATAAACATAAATACCCTTTTACAAAAGAGGAAGAAACGTTGTTTTTTACGCTTATTTCTCTACCTCCTAAACTTGTCTTAGAAAGAAATACCTATAATAAATATAGTGATGTGCATAGTTTTGTTACTTATTTGAATAAAAGTATAGATTTTTTATCAAAACAGGATGAGGGTTACCAGGAAGCTTACGAATAGAAATAGAGAGAATAGAATAAGTGCATTTAGTCGGGTTGTGATAAATATTAAAATAAATGCTTGATAAAAGATAATTACTAATAGAATTAGAAGTAAGGCAAGATAGAAGATGCTGTTTCTTCTTTTTTGTTTACAAGAAGTACACATACAATAAAAGGGATGTTTTGGATTTTTAAAACTCATAAGACTCACCTACTTTAATTTATGCAAAAAGATACGTAAAGTGTCTGACAAATTGAAAATAGAGTGTTTCTTTTTTCTTTTTTCTTTGTATAATAAGAATGAGGTGGCTTATGAAAAAGTGTGGATTTACGTTGGTGGAGCTTATTATTACTATTGCAATTATGGGAATTATTATGATGATTGCGTTTCCTTCTGTTACGAGACTTAGTCAGACTAATAAGTATAAAAAGGCGGTTTCTTATGGAGAGTCTATGGTTGCTGCTGCAAAGCTTTATGTTGATCAGTATAGTGAGGATTTGTGGGGAAATATGAATGCAACTGGTGCCAGGGATATTTCTATGGCTATGTTAAAGAATAAGGATTTATTTAAGAATTACACTGATAAGAAGGATGTGTGTAATACTGGTAGTGTCAGAGTAGTAAGAAGTGGGACTAAAAATAATTTTTCATATACTTATGAATATTCTCTTACTTGTACATTGACTAAAAAAAATGTTACTTGTACTGGTGATAGTAATACTTCAAGATGTGTAGAGGGTGGACGTACAGTTTATAACTCTAATAGTTGACATCTCGTTTTGAAATTTATATAATTAAAATTGATAATGATTATCAATAAGAGGATGATCTATGAATAGAAGAAATACAAGACAAAAAGAATTGATTTTTAAAACTTTGCTGGAAGATAAAACACATCCAACCATTCAAGAGATATATCAGAACGTTTTAAAACAGGATGATAAGATTGGCCAAGCTACTGTTTATCGGAATGTGGGGAAATTGGTGGAGGAAGGTAAGGTAAAAAGAATTTCTATTGCAGATGAAGTGGATCGTTATGATGCTGATTTATGTTGTCACTATCATTTGTTTTGTGAAAAATGTAGGAATGTATTTGATCTTTATGACTCTTCTTATCAAAGATTCCTAGAAAAACTTCAGCGAAAGTATCATATTCAAATTTTTGATAGTACGTTTGTGTTCATAGGACTTTGTAATCATTGTTTAAAAAAATAGTGTTATTTTGGATTTGTAATGGGTCCTTAATATAAATAAAATAAGGAAAGAAGGTATAAAAATGGAATTAAAAGGAAGTAAGACAGAAGAAAATTTAAAAACTGCATTTGCAGGGGAAAGTCAGGCTAGAAACAAATATACTTATTATGCATCTCGTGCTAGAAAAGATGGTTATGAGCAGATTGCTGCTATTTTTGAAGAGACTGCTAATAATGAGAAAGAACATGCAAAAATGTGGTTTAAAGAGTTAAATGGTGGAAGTATTCCTGAGACTATTGTTAACTTAGAAGATGCTGCTAATGGTGAAAATTATGAGTGGACAGATATGTATAAAGAATTTGCACGTGTTGCAGAGGAAGAAGGATTTACACGTATTGCTCACTTATTTAAAGAAGTTGGAGAAATTGAAAAGCATCATGAGGAAAGATATCTTACATTACTTCAAAATGTAAAGGATGATAAAGTATTCCATAAAGATGGAGAGAAAATGTGGATTTGTCGTAATTGTGGACACGTTTATTTTGGCGAAGATGCATTAGATGTATGTCCAGTATGTGCTCATCCTAGAAGTTATATGGAAGTAAAAGCAGAAAATTATCAATAAGAAAATTACCTAATTACAAATGGCATTTTATGTGATTAGGTTTTTTTATTTTGAAAGCTAACTAAATGCAAGTTCGATATCTAGATTGGTATCTGTTATTGCAATATATAGGAAAATACATCCTGCAATTAGAATTAATGTAGAGGCAAGAAAGTTTGCATTCTCTAAAAATATTTTTTTGGGACTATCACAAGGATTTTGATTTTTTATATCTTCTAGACTATCTTTAAAAAAGTAAAAATAGACAAAGATGGCAACAGAAAAAATGATGATGAGAGACTTTCTATATTTTTCTTTGGCATCACAACTTTCTGTTTTAATATATTCAGTTTCCAGATAGTTACTGTAGAAGCTGAAGCCAATTAAAAATAAATAGAGGATCCATATCCAATTTTCAATTTTAATTTTTTGTAAAAGTTCTTCTTTTTCATTCATAATAAAATATATTCTATTTAGTCGAATAATATAATTTTATAGGTGATACTATGTCTCTTCCCAATGTTTCTGCAAAAACTTTTTCTCTTAGTGCTATTATTGTTGGCTATTTATTAATTGATGATTTGACAGCGAGTGAGCAAAATGCTCTTGGTAATTGGTTAATGCTAACTGCTCAGGTTTTATGTACGAATGCTTTTTATAAACAGGTTGAAAAGGAGCGAAGTGAAAAAGTGTCAGCTACTATTTCTAATGAAGAGGGGATTGTGATGTTACAAAAAATGGTGGATGCATTAACTCAAGAAATTGAACAATTAAAAGCTAAACATTAGAAACAGATTCTGTTGGTTCTTGATTTAATACTTGTGAGTAGATAAAACAAAGGGTTGCTAGTAGTAAAAGGATACTTCCTATAAGACGAACTTTTAGAGATTCGTCTTCTGGATTTTCTTTATAGTCACTATAATTTCGAATTAAAAAATAAATATTAATCAATAAGGTAGTCCCTAGGATGATGATAAATATATTTCTTGCTTTTTCGCTTGCTTCTCTATCTTTTTCACGGATAGACTTTTTTATTAATTCATCTCCATAAATATTGGCAATGGCAATTACTAAATAAATTCCCCAGATCCAGTTTTCAAAGGAGAGACGTTTGATTAATTCTTCGTTATTGTTATTCGTAGTATTCATAATTTATTATATTGTTTTTCTACTTTAATTATCAACAATTTCTTTTCTTTTATGTTAAAATAGAGTAACTAGGAGGTGAATTGATGCACGAGTTATTAGTTCCTGTTGGCGATTATGAAAGTTTGCAGTATGCTATTGCCAATGGTTGCGATGCTGTTTATTTAGGGTATAAAAAATTTAATGCTAGAGCCTATGCTAAAAATTTCTGTGAAGAAGAGTTGAGGGATGCAGTAAAACTTTGCCATCTTTATGGTGTGAAGATTTATATTACGATGAATACTTTAGTGAAGGATCGTGAGGTAACTGATTTTTTAGATACGGTTTCTTTTCTTTATAAAATAGGAGTGGATGCTCTTATTATGCAGGATTTTGGTATGATTTGTCTTGTTAGAGAAAAGTTTCCGGATCTTGAAATTCATGCATCAACTCAGGCAAATGTAGCAACGAAAGAGGCTGTGGAATTGTTTTATAAGTTAGGGGTAAAAAGGGTTGTGTTACCACGGGAGATGAGTTTAGCAGAGATTTCTAAAATAGATGTGCCAATCGAGAAAGAAGTCTTTATTCATGGGGCTTTATGTATGAGTTATTCTGGCTGTTGTCTTATGAGTAGTATGATTGGTTCTCGTAGTGGAAATCGAGGAGAGTGTACAGGGTGTTGTCGACTTTTTTATCAACTTTATAAAAATGATGAAAAGGTAAGAGATGGTTATTTACTTAGTACAAAAGAACTGAATGTTTCTAGTAGAATTGAGGCATTATTAAAAAGTGATATTGTCTCTTTTAAAATAGAAGGAAGAATGAAATCTCCTTTATATGTTGGGTTTATTACTAGATTTTATCGTAGACTTATTGATGGTGAGAAGTTTTCTTATGAGCAGGAGTTAGAAAAATTACGAATCCTTTTTAATCGCGAATATACATTGGGACATCTTTTTGAGGATGATATTCGAAATTCTACTTCTCCTAATCATTTGGGGTTAAAAATAGGAGAGGTTTTAGAAGTAACAACTAAGAAAATTAAAGTAAAGCTTTCTTACCCTTTATATCAGGAGGATGGTCTTCGTTTTTATAAGGCTAGGGCTGGTTTTGTAGCTAATTTTATTTATGATATAAATGGTAGGCTTATTTCTAAAGCAGAAGCAGGGAGTGTTATTTTTCTTGATAATAAAATTCATTTAAAAAATAAAGATATTCTTTATAAAACTACAAGTAAAAAAATATATGATGATATTTTGAACTTAAAGGATAAGAAAATCCCAATTTCTATTTCTGTTCAGGCATTTTGTGGAAGGAAGCTTGTCCTTGTTATTCGAGATTTAAAAAATGAGGTTGTTGTTACTTCTAATACTGTTGAAGAGGCTCAAAATGCACCTATTTCGAAAGAGAGAATTGAAAGACAATTAAGAAAACTCGGAGATACTGTCTTTGTTTGCCAGGAAGTTGAGATAGAGATGGATGAAAACATTTTTATTTCGATTAAGGAGTTGAATGAATTAAGAAGAAAGGCAGTTTTGAAGTTACAAGATATTCGTGAAAATTCGTTAGTAGCTTTTCATAAACGCAAGCTTACTTTCCCAGTGCTTCCAATCGATGTTAAGAAAGGTATTAGTGTTAAAGTAGAGACAGAAGAACAATTACAACAAGTTTTTGATACCGATATTTCTTCTATTTATGTTCCTCGGCAAATCTATCAAAAATATAAAGATAATCCTAGATGTATTTTGAGTGAAAATTTTAGCGGGGTTCAAACTGATTCCTTGTGTCTTCGTAAATTTTACCGAACTCCAACAAATGATATTAGTGATTATACTTTTAATGTGTTTAATATTTATTCTGTTTACTACTTATTAAAATTAGGGTATAAAAAGGTGACATTATCCGTAGAATTAAGTAACGAGGAAATATTTTTACTTTTCACACATTTTAAAGAAGTATTTCATTTTACTCCAAGTTTAGAAGTAATCGTTTATGATAGAGTAGTTGTTATGAATATTTTTGGAAATATTTTAGAACTTGAACAGGGAAGTTTTTCTTATTTTTTAGAAGATGATCATCATCGAAAGTTTCCTGTTGTGTATAAAGATGGATTTACCTACATTTATCACTATGAAGTAATGAAGCGAGATATTAGTCTGTTTTCTTCTCTTCCCATTAGTCTTCGCTACTCATTTTCTTTTGAAAATGCAACTAATATGCACCAAATTGTAAACAAATAAAATATTTGTCAACTGCTGTTATCAAAATAGGAAAAGTGTGTTAGAATAATACTAAGGAGTGATATTGTGAAAAAAATGGACAAATTAAAAAAGGTTCCTATTAGAAATTATGTGATTTTAATGATACTTTTTGTTGGGGTATTATTACTGTTGCTTTATTTTTCTAAGTGGTATGATGTTTACAATGATTATCAAAAAGAAACTCCTGTTATACGTGGAACTTTATCTGAGATTACAAATTTAGAATTAGAACACTATATACTTGAAAATCCTACTGTTGCTATTTATATGTGTACTAGTAGCGATATGAAATGTCGTAATTTTGAAAAAAATTTTAAGATTATGCTTGATAAGAATGAGGATTTGAAAAGTAATATTATTTATTTGAATTTAAGTAATATTGATCAAGATGAGTTTGTAGATAATTTTAATAATAAATATTCTTATAAAATAAAATTAAATAAGAATTATCCTGCGATTGTGCTTTTTGAGGAAAGTAGAATTGTAGGTTTGTTACAAGAAGAAGATAAAAATTTGAATGTAGAAGATGTACGTAGCTATTTGAAGCTTCATAAAGTGGGAGTAGAGTAGGAATGAATCATATTGTTTTGTTTGAACCAGAGATTCCTCAAAATACTGGCAATATTATGCGTACTTGTGTTGCTACGGGAACGAAGCTTCATTTAATTAAACCTCTTGGTTTTTCCTTAGATGAGAAGTATCTGATACGTAGTAGTGTTAATTATATTGATAAACTGGACTATGAGGTATATGAAGACTTTGAACAGTTTCAGAGTATGAATGATGGTATTTACTATTATTTTACTCGTTATGGTAAAAAGCCACATACTAGTTTTGATTATACGAATGAAGAGGGAAAAGATTTATATTTTATTTTTGGTAAAGAGTCTACAGGACTTCCTAAGGAATTATTACAAGGTGATTTGGAACATTGTATGAGAATTCCTATGACAGAGGATGTTAGGGCTTTAAATCTTTCCAATTGTTGTGCTATTGTGATTTATGAAGTACAGAGACAACAGCATTATAATAATTTATTAAAAATGGAGCCTGAATTATATAAAGGATGCGACTATTTGGAAAAGTGATTGTCACTTTTTCTTTTTTTTAATATAATATTTATATAGATTTATGCTAAGGAGGTTTTGTAAATCTAAGCGCCAGGACGTATGATGCGTTGACGAGGTTAGTAGTGATCGAGAGATTCGGCGGATGCTACTTACGGATTTTGTGGTTCGTTAGGTATACTCTAAAAAATAAAATCAATATTATAACAAAAGGTATGCTGACACAATATTTTAGTGTGGAGGAAATATATGTGTGGTATCATTGGATACATTGGAAAGAGAAAGGTAGCGGATGTGCTACTTACAGGACTTAAGAATTTGGAATATAGGGGGTATGATTCTTGTGGAATTTCTTTTTTTTCTAATGATGAGATTAAGAGCATTAAAAGTGCTGGAAAGATTCAAGGGTTAGAAGAGAAGATTAAAAATACGGAAATAGAAATGGGGCATTTGGGAATTGCTCATACGAGATGGGCAACACATGGAAGTGCTAGTGAGATGAATGCTCATCCCCATACGGTTTCTAATATTACATTAGTGCATAATGGTATTATTGAAAATGCAGAGTTGTTAAAAGGGGAGTTGCTGGAAAAAGGGTATTTTTTTCAAACTGAAACAGATACAGAAGTTGTAGCGGCACTTATTGATTCTTATTATCAGGGAGATCTTGTTTCTGCTATTTTTAAGGCAGAGAATCGTATGAAGGGATCTTATGCTTTAGGAATTATTGTTAAGGGTGAGTCTGATAAAATTTATGCAGTACGAAAGGATTCACCTTTAGTTATTGGCTATGGTAATGAGGAATATTTTATTGCAAGTGATATCAGTGCTATTTTAGAATTTACGAAGCAGTATGTATTATTAGAGGAGGGAGAAGTAGCTATATTAGAATCTTCTGGAGTAAAAGTTATAGATTCTAATTATCAAGAGGTAGTTAAGAAGGTTCTTCTTGCTGATATTGATGCAGAAAGACAGTCTAAGAATTCCTATGAGCATTATATGTTAAAGGAGATTATGGAGGAGCCAATTTTACTTGAAAATCTTATTAAGATGTTTGTTGACTCTGAGAAAATGGTTATTTCCAATTTACCTGATGTTAGTAAATATGAAGAGATTCATATTGTTGCTTGTGGAAGTGCTTTGTATGCAGGAGAAGTTGGAAAGTATTTGTTAGAGGAGAAAAGTAGGATTCCTGTATTTGTTTCTGCTGCTAGTGAGTATCGTTATCGTAGTCCGATTTACTCTCATAAAACTTTAGTTATTTTAATTTCGCAATCTGGAGAGACAGCTGATACTATTGCAGCACTTAGGATGGCAAAAGATAGAGGGATTCCTACTTTGGCAATTGTGAATACAGAATCTTCTACTATTGCTAGAGAGGTAGATGATGTTATCTTTATTAAAGCTGGGGTAGAGGTTGCTGTTGCAACTACAAAGGCTTATATATTACAAGTTGCCATTCTTTCTCTTCTTTCTTTGAAGGCAGCAATAGCAAAGGGCATTATTCGTGATAGTGAGATGTCTTTCCTATTTGATGAATTTATAAGTTTGCCAGAAAAAATTCAAGAGGTTTTGCATCGGAATTATCAAAATATTGCAAAAGAGATTTATAATTCTTCTACTGTCTTCTTTATTGGTAGGGGAATTGATTATACGATGTGTTTAGAGGGTAGTTTAAAATTAAAGGAAGTCTCTTATATTCATAGTGAGGCTTATCAAGCAGGGGAGTTAAAACACGGAAGTATTTCGTTAATTGAGAGGGGTACTCCAGTGATTGCTCTTATTACTTCTGAAGAGTTAAAAGATAAATCTGTTTCTAATTTGATTGAAGCAAAATCTAGGGGTGCAAAATGTATTGTTGTTGTGACTGAGAAGACTGAAATAGAAGAGGTATTAAAGATTGTAGTTGAAGAATTGTCTAGTTTTACACAGACTCTTTTGGTGGTACCTATCCTACAACTTTTAGCTTATGAAGTTGCCAAGTTACGGGGTTGTGAGATTGATCAACCTAGAAATCTTGCTAAATCTGTTACTGTAGAATAAAAAAAGCTACTTTTCAATTTGAAAAGTAGTTTTTTGCTATTTTATATTAATTTGTTTTTTTGTTCTTTCTTCATCTATTTTTGGTACTATTATATGAAGAGTACCATCATTGTATTCTGCTTCGATTGCTTCTTCATTAATATCTCCTAGATAAAAACTACGAGAATATTTTCCATATACTCTTTCACGACGAAGATATTTTTTGTCATCATTGTTTTCCTCTGTTTTTTCTTCTTTTTCTGCTGTAATAATTAAATTTCCCTTATTACATTCAATTTTAATTTCATTTTTTGAGAATCCAGGTAGGTCCATTTCTACGTGATAAGTATTTTCTTTTTGATAAATATCACATTTCATTTTTGCTCCTTCTTCTTCAAAGAAACGATCAAAGTCAGTATCTAAATAAAATCTTCTTGGCAACATAATATCACCTTTCCTTTCTGTAAATAGTTATACCACTGTTTTTAGCAGTTGTCAAGCAAGAGTGCTAAAAAACTCTTTCCTATCATTAGTATGAACAAAACTATAAAAAAATATAGAAGTTTTTCTTCTATATTTTAAGAAGTTATTCATCAAAATTTCGTGGTTGAGGTTTCATATTGAATTCTTTTTCATAATACTCATATAATTCTTTGAAGCGGTTGAAGTGTACGATTTCTCTTTGACGTAACCATAGAAGTGGTCCAATTACATCTGGATCTGTTGTTAAGTCAATTAAATTTTCGTAGACTGCTCTTGCTTTTTGCTCTGCTGCCATATTTTCAGAAAGGTTTGCAAGTGGGTCTCCAGTTGAAGCAAAGTAAGTTGCGGTAAATGGAACACCATCGGCATTACTTGGGTAGACATCTTTACCGTGTTCTGCATAATGTCCAGTAAGTCCTGCCGCCTTTAACTCTTCTATACTTGCATCTTTTGTCAGTTGGTATATCATTGTACAAATCATTTCAATGTGAGCAAGTTCCTCTGTACCAATATCTGTAAGTAAGGCTTTTCCTTTATTATCAGGCATTGTATACCTTTGGTTTAAATAGCGAAGGGCTGCTGCTAGTTCTCCGTTGGCTCCACCATATTGTGTTGATAAGATTTTTGCCATTTTTAAATCTTTCCTTTTAATATTTATTGGGTATTGTAGGCGTTTTTCATATTTCCACATATTAAAATTCTCCTTCCCAAGGCCAAGCCTCATTTTCCCACTCAAACGGTATCTTTGATCCATTTGTACTAGAGACAGTTATTGGTCCATATTTTTGTTCATAATCCTTTTTTAAAGCATTTGCTCTGTTACTATAATCACTGAATAGTCGTAACATAGAAGAATTATTTGGGTAATTGTCTAAATATAAATTTAATTCATGAGCGGCAAAAGCCATTCTTGAAAGCTCTAAGAACATCCTTTCCCGTTCATTGTTTGCCCTTAGAATAGTGGGTTTATAGTCTTTATATTGATTATAAAGATTAGAAAATAGGTTTCCTTTGTTGTAAGCTTCATCTGGGGTATAAAGTTGAATACCTTGATTGGCTGTATTCATATTTTGATTTGGCATATTCATATTTGGATTTATCATTTGATTTAAATTGGGACTTAAATCAGCTTGTGATAACATATTAAAATCATTCATTGAAAATGCTCTAGTGTGGTTTCCTAATAAATAGTCGTAATTGTTCATGTTTATCCTCCTTTATTGCTACTTTATTCTTCTTTAGTGATATTGTATAGATATTTGTCCTAATTGATAAAAATTACTTGTCAAAATGCATTTTTTTTGATAAGATATAAATGTTTTATGGCGATATTGGTGAAGTGGTTAACACGCTGGTTTGTGGCACCAGTATGCAAGGGTTCGATTCCCTTATATCGCCCCATATTGGATTTTACGCACACCTTTGTGCTTAAAGTTTTAATAAAGTTCGTAATATTTGTTATTATGAACTTTTTTCTTTGTATATTAAATAGGGTATTTAGAATTTGAGATTAGTTTTTTTAATTTAAAGAAATAGTCTATGAAAACAATTTTTAAAAATATAATGTTATTTTTGGAAATTTATGGTATTATAATGCTAATGAATGTGAGGTTGTATTATGAATAGAGATTTTTCTCAGAGTGATGGTAGTACGTATTCAACGGGGATTTTTACGATTAAAGATAAGGTAATGAAAATTGATGGAAAGGTCATTAATATTTCTCAGATTGGTAGTACAGATTTTAAAACTTTTCAAAGACATTCTTTATTTTCTGGTCTTAAAGAATGGGTCTATGGATTTATATTTGTTGCAATATTAGCTGCTATATGGGAGATTTTAGCAATTCTGTTTACTTTCTATTTGTTTACTATTGTTTTATTATTTGTGTATAATTACAATGAGCATAAAAAGCAATTTTATGGATTAGAAATCCGGATTGGTAATGAGGTTTTATGGTTAAAGTCTGATCATTATGATTTTATTCAAGATGTAGAAAAAGCTTTGGCAGATGCTATGAGTTCTAAAAATGCAAATTATACTATTAATATGGATAATAGAGTAATTAATAATGGAATTATTAGTAAAGGAAATAATAACAAAAATAAGGTTGGTAACGCGAATGATTAATAATGGAATTATTAGTTTTGGAGATGGTAATTCGAATAGTGTTTATCAAGGTACTATTGATTATGACTTGGCATTAAATGAGATTTATCAGCTTCAACAGAAAATAGAAGAAGATTTAAGTCTATTAGTAACTGCTTGTCAGGAAAAAAATGAATCTAAGTTTATTAAGGAATTAAGAAAATTAAAAAAAGGTACGATAAATTTAGTAAAGCATTTAGGGTTAAAAACCTTGGAGGCGTTAATAGAAAAGTATGTATCCCTTTACTAATTTTTGTTTTCAGCTACAATTTAGTTGTTTAGTTCATTAGAATTCTTAAAAATATTTTGTCTTCTATATTTTGAAAGAGGGCATATAGATTTACTGATTTTGTAATAATTTCTGTTTTTATGATTTCGATAGTAATTGCTAGTGCTGTAAATAATAAAAATTTTTCTATATTGGCAGGGATTAATGAGATGTATTTTGAAGCTTGTCCTTTTGTTGTTATAAAGAGTGCAAGTATGGCTAAAAACATTATAGTTCCCGATAGATAATTGATGAGTGGTTCTAGTATGCAGAATAAGTATGTAAGAATGATGACTAATAGCTTTATTCCTATAAAGGCCAAAAAGTTTATTGTAACTAATAGGCATTTTATTATTTTTATCCAGGCTTTATCTAGGCTATTTTGCAGGTAATTGATAAAAAATTGACATTTTGTAATGTAAGTTTCGGAATACATTTCTTTGTATTCTTCTTTTTTTGTGTTATAAGTTTCTTCTTTATTTTTAGAGATTTGTTTTGCATATTTTATCTCTTCTAGGAGTCTATCATATTGAATTCTTTTTTCTTGATCTAAGAGCGTTTCTTTTGCTTCGTTTAAACTTATAATAATTTTATTAGCATCTTCGTTTTTATTGATATCTGGATGATATTTTTTTGCCATCTTTCTATAAGCGCTTTTTATTTCTTGCTCTGATGCTTCTTTTTTTATTCCTAATAGTTCATAATAGTCAATCATTTTCATACTCCTTGATGTTTTTTTGTGTCTGATTATATCATAAGTATGTTAGTAATACAAGTTTTTAATATGAGGGTAAACTATGATTTTAAGCTTGTGGATATTGAAAGGAAACATAAAATTATTTTGTTGGTGCTATAGGGTTATGATTAAGGAAGGGGAAATATCAATATTTTTATTAATATTTCATAAAGAAGATGATTTTTGCTGTTTTTTTTGTTAAAATTTAGTTGGAGAGTGGAAGTATGAAAACTATCTTAAAAAATAGAAATCTAAAGTATATATTTTTAATGATTATTTTCCTTAGTATTTCTATTGGCCTTTGGAATAATTTTCGCTTGTTGTGGTTAGAGGAGAATTTGCTTACTGCCGAAGAAATTGGAAAAATAATGAGTTTAGCATCGTTTTTTGGATGTATTTCAATTTTATTTATTTCTTTGAAAATTGATATGAATCGGATTAAAGAGATGGTGGAGTGTACCTTGATTGTTAAAATTTTGGCACAGTTTATTCTTTTTCTTTTTTACCAAAATTTGCCAACTAAGTTGATTGCGATTTTATTTATTTTTGATATTGCTAGCTATTCTATTGGTTTTTTAGGAGTTTATCCTTTGATTACTAGAATTATGAAAAGTGATGAGATTTTTAGTTGTCGAAAACTTACACAATATTTATTTCAAGATGTAGGAGTTTTATTGGGTGGGCTGTTACTTGGAGTTACGCTTGGAAAATTTGTGTTTTCTTATAATACATTTTTATTTATTTCATTTCTTTCTTTAGTTTTTTCTTTATTCTTTTTGAGACAAGTGAAATTTGATGACCAAATGCATTTAAAAACTGTTCATTTAAAGGATTATTTACAAATTATAAAGACTAGTAAAATACAATTCTTTTATTTAATGTATACTTTTATTGGGAATATTTCTTATTATTGTGCATTGGGGATGCAGATGTTGATTTTAACAAATGTTCTTTCTTATTCTGCGAAGAGTGCTACCTTCTTTTTTCTAGTGATTGGTATGGCTGCTGATATCTTTGGCATTTTAGCGTTAAAAAGGTTAACTCCTAATAATGATTATATTACGATTTTTTTGAAGCTTGGCTTTCGTATGATTGGTTATACAGTTGCTTTTCTTCATCCTACCAGCATTACTATTTTATTAGCAATTATCGTTGCTTTATTTACATCTACTGCTTATGAAAATAGAACAGATGGTGTTTATTTTAATCAACTTGATATTGATTATCAGTTAATGGATTCTAATGTTAAGAATTTAGTAGCTAAACTTGGTGAGTCTATTGGTTATTTAATAGCAGGGATTTTATTTCCAATTGGTGTTTTCTTTATTTTTGGGGTTGCTGCTATCTTTGGATTTATACAAATTGCAATTGGATGGTATTTGGTTTATTTAAGGATGCATAAAAACAATTTTTAGTTTTGTTCCTTATCTTTTCATTTTGTGCTATTCTATTATTAATATTTGGAGGAGGTTTGATATTTATGAAAAGTAATTATTTGTTAGTACATGGGAGTTTTGGTAACCCATTTTCAAATTGGCTACCGTATTTAAGAAAAGAAATGGAGAGTAAAGGTTTAGAAGTTTATACCCCTGATTTTCCAACAGGAGTAGGAAAACAAAATTATGAAAATTGGTCTAATCTTTTAAAGACTTATGTAGAAGGAAATATCGTTAATGAGAACACAATTATATTTGCTCATTCAATAGCACCTATCTTTATCTGTAAATTTTTGGTTGAAAATAAAATTAAGGTTAAAAGATTAGTTTTTGTTTGTGGATTTAACAATTATTTAGGAATTGATAAGGATTATGATACTGTTAATAAGAGTATGTATTTTGATAGTCTTGTAGATGTTAAAAATTATTGTAGTGATATTGTTTGTTTCTATTCAGATAATGATCCTTATGTTAAATACGAAGCCGAAAAAGAATTTGCTAACACCATAACTGAAAATCAAGTTTTGATTTCTGGTGGAGATCATCTAAATTCTGAAAGTGGTTATACTGAGTTTCATAATTTATTGCAATATTTATAAACTGTGGTAGTTTTGATACTATTATTAGTATAGAGGTGATTAAAATGGGAGGTCTGAGGAAACTAATGGATAATGAAATTAGTAATATATTTGATAATATTAAATAATTAGTAATTAGTAGTAAAAATAGAGTATATATGCTGTAAATACTGAAGTGCTTAGTTTATATTGGAATATAGGTACATTAAGTTAATTTCCTGTTTAATATATTAATCATAAACACCATCCTTCCTTTAGGATGATTTTTTTGTAACAACAAAAAAAACCAATTCAATCGAATTGATTTCTATATATCAATGCTCGAAAAGCTCGAACAGATTCGTCAATGGAGCGAATCACATACAAGTTACGAACTTGATTCTCTTTCTAGAAATATTATATATGAATTAATATTAAATTTCAATGGGAGTATAGCAAAATTTTGTCATATATAGTATAATTTAGATATAAGAAATCTTATGATTAAATTAAAGATTGGAGGTAATTAATGGGCAATGAATTAATTAAAAATGATAATGAAATCAATCATATATTTGATAATATCAAAGAGCTAGTAATTAATAGTAGAAATAAAGTATATAGTGCTGTAAATACTGAAATGCTTAGTTTATATTGGAATATTGGAAAAGCAATTATGGAAATACAACAAGGTGATGAAAGAGCAAGTTATGGTGATGCAGTTCTTGATAAGTTATCACAAAGATTAACTAACGAATTCGGTAAAGGGTTTTCTAAAAGAAACTTGGAGAGAATGAGAAAATTTTATATTTATTTTCCAATTGCGACAACAGTGTCGTCGCAATTAAGCTGGTCGCATTATTTAGAAATATTAAAAATAGATGAAGAACCTAAAAGGAATTTTTATATCAAAGAAACTATTAATTCTAAATGGAGTGTTAGAGAGCTTCAAAGGCAAAGAGATTCATTGTTATATGAAAGATTAACTTTATCTGCTAACAAAGAAAAAGTATTAGAATTAGCAGAAAAAGGACAAATTTTAAAGACAAGCAAAGACTTAGTTAAAGATCCATTTGTTTTAGAATTTTTAGATATAAAAGAAAATACAGATTATCTAGAATCTGATTTAGAAAAGAATATTATAGAACATTTAAAAGAATTTTTATTAGAACTTGGAAAAGGTTTTAGTTATGTTGGAAATCAAGTAAGGTTAACTTTAGAGGAGGAACATTTCTATCCAGATTTAGTTTTTTATAATAGACTTTTAAAATGTTTTGTCATAATAGATTTAAAAATAGGAAAAGTGACACACCAAGATATTGGGCAAATGCAAATGTATGTTAATTATTATGATAGAGAAATAAAGCAAGATGATGAAAATAGAACTGTAGGAATATTATTATCAACAAATAAAAATGAAACTATTGTAAAATATACTTTACCAGAAGATAATAAAACAATATTTTCATCAGAGTACAAATTACATATGCCAACAGAGCAAGAATTAATTACTGCTGTTGAAGAGGAAAAGAAAAATTTTGAGTTAAATGAATAAATCTAATTATGGCGAAATTGCCATAATTAAAATATTGGAGGGAAAAATATGGGTTTAATTTGTGCGATAACAGATAAAGATTTAAATGAAAAAAGCGTTGAAATTTCAAATCCAAAATTAAGATATGGCGCTAGAGGTATTGTTATAAGAAACGATGGAAAGATTGCCGTATTCAACAAAAGTAAAAAGAACGAATATAAGTTGCCAGGTGGAGGAATAGAAGAAAATGAAAATCCAAAAGAAGCATTCAAACGTGAGGTATTAGAAGAAACAGGATGCATTATTGAAATCATTGATGAGTTGGGCACAACAGAGGAATATAAATCACAAGATAATTTTAAACAAACATCTTTTGTATTTGTTGGAAAAGTGATAGAAGATACTAAAATTTTACACCTTACTCAAAAAGAGAAAGATGAAGGGGCAATTCTTACTTGGGAATATCCTTATACAGCATTAGAACTTATTAAAAACAGTTACAATAATTTAATTGCTTCAGACTATGAATCTGTTTATCAAACAAAGTTTGTAGTATTTAGGGATAGAAAAATTTTAGAGTTTTATTTAAATAAATCTAAAATCAGTTTAGAGTTTATTAATAACTGGTTAAATGATTTAAAAAAATATTGGCTTGATAAGGATGTTGATAGTGCTGTTTCGTTATTTACAGAAACGAAATATTACCAAGAAACACCATTTGTAAATCCATATACTACTCTTGATGAAATAGCAGATGAATGGAAGCACATAAAGAATGAAGATATTAAAAAAATTGAATTTAGAGTTTTAGCAGTTGATGGATATAATGTAATTGTAGAGTGGTACTTAGAACAGAATGATGATGTGTATGATGGTATTTATGAAATACATTTTAATAATCAAATGAAGTGTATTTACTTCAAAAGTTGGGAAATGAAAATATGAAGTCAAATCTTGAATTATTAAGAAATAAAGATATTATTGCCATTTTGGATGGGGATACTATAATTGAAACACTAGATGAAATACAAATTGCTATGCCATATCTGAGTGGTCCTGATCTTTGTACGTTATCTCAAAAATTTGGATTTTATCAAGAATATTATTGGGGTAATAGTTCTAAACCTAATTTAAGTAGATGGCAATATATGGATAAGATACTAGAGTATGTTATTAAAGAAAATAAAGCAAGCCAACTTCTATCTTATATGATGAATAAAGAAAGATTTTCCGATTCTTTAAGAAAACTAAATAATGTTAATGATATAGAAAAGATGTATAAATATATAATTCAAAAAGTCTTAGATCAGATTAATTCAATATTATATTTTGGTGGACACGAATTAGTTATTATTAACAATCAATATATTGTTAAAGAAATTAATGAAGAAATCAAGATTGATGTTCCAAATATAAATGTGATTGATAGAGATTATATAAAAGAGTTATCTACACGTGCTATGAAAGATATAGATGACGGAAATTTAGATAGTGCTATTACGAAATCCAGAACTATTTTAGAAGAAACTTTTTGTTATGCTATTGAACTGAAAGGAAATGAGGCTTCTGATAGTGGCGATATAGGAAAATTATATAAACAAGTAAAAGATTTATATAATATGCATGCTGACAAGGATATGGATAAAAGAATCAATAAACTACTATCTGGACTTGAAAATATTGTACAGTCAATTGCCGAAATGAGAAATAATGGAAGTGATTCTCACGGACTTGGAAACAGGCGTGTAAATATTTCAGATTACCATGCAAGGTTAGCAGTAAATTCTTCTACTACTATGGCAGAATTTATTCTTTCTGTGTCTCAAAATTTAAAATAGTATTTCTAATATAAGGGTATGGGAACTTCCCATAATAGAAAACGTGCGGGAGTAGGTTTTCAGTGCTGGCTAGGACATAACAATCTATTTACCCGCACACATTTTTAAGATAATTTTAAAGGACTGCTTTTTTTGCAGTCCTGTTTTCATACATAAATTAGTTCTTTTATGATAATTTCTTCAGCAATATTTTGGTAATTATTCATTAGTTTTGCCCATTCAATTTGGTTATTCATTTTACTTTTTTCAGATAGTAAATCATTAGAATTTTTGTATTGTTTCATCAAAATATTTAATCTACTTTCTGCTTCAATACTAACTGAAACAAGATGATTTGTTAGTTCATTTTTCATTAAAAGTGTTGTATAAAGAACTTTATTATTTCCTTTCAGATAGTGTAATCTTAAGTATCCATACTTGTTAATTTTCTCGCTATTTTGTTTTTCTATTGTTAAATTTGGTAAAAAATAATCGCCAACTTTTGTATAACTTAATTCCATTTTTTTCATCTCTCCATTTCTTTATTTTTAATATTTCTCTCGTAAAAATCTACTGATTTCGTTTTGCTATTGTATTTAAAATAACCTTGTGCTTTATTTTTATCTATAACTTTAATAGTATATCTATCAATTAAATAGATAGAAAACGCATCAATAGATAATTGTTTTTTTTTAGATAATCAAGAACTTTAAATTGTTCTATGGTATCTACTTGATTCTTTAAAATATTTTCTTTCGTTAATTGTTTCATTGCTAACTCCTTTCATTTTTAATTTGCTTTTACTACTTCTTTTTTAGGCACTAATAATAGAAAATCTTTAGAGACATTTCCTTCAAAATAAGGACTGCCAATTATACCATCTACATAAAAATGGCTATGGGCTTTAGCAAAAAAATTATCTACAAATTCACTTGAATATTCATTATTTGTCATTTTTAAAATGGATAAAATATCATAATCTTTTTTCTTGATTTCTAATTCTTCTTCAGTTATTCCATTCAGATATTTAATACCAACAGTATCATTTTTTAGAACAATATATAAGTATTTGATAAATTCTGTACTACTTTTTGTAATAAATTCATCGGTAAATTTTATATATTTAATTTCAATGTTGTAATTATTATCTCTTGTAATTTCTATCCCAGATATAAGCCTATGAATCATATCTCGTTTGGCTTCTCTTGATAGTAAATTGTAGAAAAAAGTGAAGTCAAACATCTTAACATTTTTGAATACCAGTTTGTCATCTTCTTTTTTACAATCTAATTTTTTTAATAATTCAGTTGTATATTCTTTTGATTCGTTATCTGGATCAAGAGTTATTTTCTTCTTGTTTAGTTTCTCAATCTCTTTTTTGATAACATCATTTTTATGATTAATCGTTTCAACATCTAGTGTAGAACTTAAATATAAATCAACTAACCTTTTTTCCTGTAACTTTAATTTTTCAATGGCTTTTTCTATTTCTTTTACATCATTACTTTTTGTAGAATTACAAGTGATAATTTCATTATTTGTTCC
>CAJTXY010000020.1 GCA_910583685.1 uncultured Bacilli bacterium | reverse complement strand
TGTGGGTATGGGTTCCAAGGTATAGTTATACGATAGGATCAGAAGACGGGACCAACTACTATGGAAAGCAGGGAATTTATTTAACGGAAGCACCTACACAAGCTTTACCAGGAGAGATTGATATTAAGTTTATAAGTAAGAGTGAGAAAGATACAGGAAGTGCTCAATATAAGGTGGCAGAGGGTGTTAGTAACTTTAGAACGCCAGATGCCTTTACCTTTGGAAGTGATGAGTTATCAGGAATATGGGTAGGAAAATTTGAAACGAGCAGTTCGAGTCCCGCTGCAGAGGATGGTGGAGGAAATACAACTGAGTTAGACGCTATGATCAAACCCAATGTAACAAGTTGGAGAGCAATACAAGTAGCAGTCCTTGGAGAAATAGGAAGAAATGTAGGGAAGAATAATAATCGCTACGGGTTTGGTAATACCTTAGACTCCCATGCAATGAAAAATAGCGAGTGGGGAGCAGTTGCTTATCTATCCCAAAGTAAATATGGAAAACTAGGAAATAGAGGTTATAGTGGAGCAAGTAAAGAGATCTATCAAAATAAATCCGATCAGTATATTACAGGCTGTAGTTATGGTGCTCCAAGCAATGCAAATACGGACTATGGATGTCAATATACTTATGATGAAGCGATTTTGGGAACAGGAGCTTCCACAACAGGAACTATCTATGGAGTTTATGATATGGTAGGTGGTAGTTCTGAGGCAACAACAGGAGTATATGCCCCAGGAGAAAAAAGATATACTGGAAAGAACAATACAATAAATTCTGGTTATACAGGTTATTTATACGATGATACATTTTATAGTGGAAAGGATTGGTTAGCAGATAAATACTATGATTTTTATACATCAACAGATTCAAATACTTCTTGTAATGGAAAACGTTGTTATTCGCAAATCTACAATGAAACTACTAAATGGTATGGCAATTCAGTGGTAAGTCCTTCAAATAAAAATAATTCTGCAGTATGGATAATATCAGGAGGATATTATGCAAGTCTCCCTCCTTCTAATGTCGGAATTTTCTGTATTGGTGCTGGAAGTGGACATGCTACTGCACTTCTGAGTTTTCGCCTTATATTAAGTGCTACTTAATACATACAAAAAGAGATAGTTATCTATCCCTTATTGAAAGGAACAATGAAATAAAACGTTGTTCCTTTCTTTTTTACTGATTGAACTCCATATTCAAAGTGGTGCAACTTTAAAATATGTTTAACAATAGAAAGTCCAAGGCCTGTTCCATTAGTCTCTCTTTTATGTTTATTGCTATCTTTATAATATTTATCCCAAATATAAGGAATATCTTTTGAAGGAATCCCTTTTCCAGTATCTATTACCTTTATCATCACTTGCTGATTGGAAAGTTCTATCTCAATAGTCACCTTTTTATCATTTCCTGTATAATTAATAGCATTATTTACTAAATTATAAATCACCTGTTCTAATTTCTTTTTATCTGCCTGTATTTCAATAGGATCATAATAGTCAAAAATAAATTGATAATTCTCTTTTTCCTTTAAAATTTCAAATCTTTTTAAAATACTATGAATAAGTTCTGTTAAATTAAACGTCTCTATTTTTAATTCTTCTACCTTTGATTGCATTTTTGAAAGGATTAGAATATCATTGACTAAAAGAGTAAGCCTATCTACTTCTTCTATAATAATATTCATATTTTCTACTTTTCTTTTTTTATTTAGTTCTAAGTCGCTTGTCATTTCTGCATAGGCCTTAATCATAGTAAGCGGTGTCTTTAAATCGTGAGAGACATTAGCCATTAAATCTCTTTGTAATTTTTCTGTTTTTGATAGCTCTTCTTTTGTATAATTAAGTGTACTTACTAACTCATTAATTTCATCAATATCTTCTTCAACTTGAAAACTGATATCATAATTTCCACTAGCAAGATTTTTTGCAGATTCATTAATCTTTTCAATTGGTTTCGAAATTCGTTTTGATATGAAATAAGCACTTAAAAAAGATAAGGCAAAAACGAGTAGGGTAACATAGAGTAGTTGATTTTTCAAAATGTTGGCAGTAGAGTCCATTGGATCTAACGATGTATTGATAAAGGCATAACGATTAGAATCTAGCCTAATCGCATAACTTAATGTTTTATTATGAAATCTAGGATTTATAATCTCATATGTCTGCCTCGTTTTTCCGCTTAAAATAAAATCATTTTTATAAGAAGCTTGATATTTATTTTCCATAAGGCATCCTCTACTAATAATGGAAGATGATGATAAATAATTATTATTTCGGTCTGTTACTTCAATACATATACTTTTTTCATAGGAAAGATTATCGATTAACTGATCTAAGTCTTTTTCATTTTTATTTCTTTTTAAGGTGAATGCTACTTGCTTAATTTCTCTAGTTTTTACCCATTCATAGTAAGCATTTAAAAAAAGAACCTGGAAAATCCATAGGAATACTAGAATGAGTATCGAAAATAGTACTAGATATTTCCAAATCTCTATTTTAAGACTATTCTTTTTCATCGCTATATTTATAGCCAAGTCCTCGAACGGTTACAATCAAGTCTCGGTATTGTCCCAGATTATTGCGTAGCATTTTTATATGAGTATCAATAGTTCTATCATCTCCAAAAAAGTCATAACCCCAGATTTTAGAAAGTAGTTGTTCTCTAGAAATTGCCATATTTTTATGATCGATTAGAAAACAGAGAATATCATACTCCTTTGGTGTTAAATTGATCAGCTTAGAGTCAATCTTTACAGTATGTCCATCATAATCTATCTCTAATGTTTTGTAATGAAATTTTTCTCGTTTCTTTAATCCATTTCTTTTGGTTACAGCCTTTATTCTAGCGATTAATTCTTTGGGTGAAAATGGCTTAGTTAAATAATCATCGATATCTAAATCAAATCCCTGAAGCTTATCATATTCTTCACCTCGTGCCGATAGGACGATTGTCGGTATCTTTTTCTCCTTTGGTATTAATTTTAAAACCTCAAAGCCATCCATCTTGGGCATCATAATATCTAAAACCATAATATCGTAATGGCCCTGATTGATCTTTTTCAATGCCTCCTCACCATTAGATGCAAAATCCACCATAAAATGTTCTATTTTACAATATTCATAAATAACGTCCTGGATTCTAGCTTCATCATCTACTACTAATACTTTCATACCATCCCTCCAACTAAAAATATTATACAATAAATGTGTAATTTATGTGAAGAGTTGCTAAAAGAATGATTATTTGGTATAATAGGAAAACATTCGAAGGGGGAGAGAATGATAATGGAAAAATATTTAGAGGATGTAGCCCAATTTTTTAGGGAAGAAGATTTCGAAGTTTTAAGAAAAGTACTAAGCCAAGTGGATTCAGAAGAGAAAGAGTTAATGGAAGATATTGTACAGTCTTGTCTTGAAAGTATGTTAACTAGTGGAAAAGAAGAGCCAAATACCATCTATAATAGATTGATGGAAATGGTGCAAAAGGAAAAAGAATTGTCATATCCCGATGAGAGTATAGAAAAATTTCGTTCCGATTCTTCAGTTTTTACAACAATAGAAGATGAGACAGAAAAATCGCTGGCAAGTGATGTTTTAAAAGAAGAGCTAGAAAAGACAAGAGCAGTGATTGCCTGCGGAAAAAAAGAAGAAGCACAAAGAAATAAAGAAATTGTCTATAAAAGAATTATTGAAGGTAAAGCAAATTACGAACTTTCAGAAGAATATGGAATAACCATATCTAAAGCATCTAAAGTTTTTTATAATTTTATAGACCATCTAATAACAGAATACTATGAGTATTACTATAATGCTGTTCCTTCAGCATTGGAAAAAGCAAGAGAAGAAATCTCTGCTCGAACAGCAAGAGAAATTTTTAGTAGAGAATATATAACATCAAAATATGGAATGATGAATCCTAGATATAAAGCAGCTTTACATTCTAACTATAGTGAAGCGACAAATAGCAATTGTCGTACTTATGAAAATATTCATCAAGTAGAAAAAAAGGTATATCAAAAAAGAATAACTAGAATTGGGTAAGAGCACTTCTTACCTTTTTTGTATTATGAAGTGTCACTACCACTACATTGACTCCGATTGCAAAAATAAGTCCCCATATTCCAATTTTGAGCATCGAAAGTAGAAATAAAAGTACAGTTCTAGTAATCATCCCCAATGTGGAAGCCACCATAGCATCTTTGCTTTTTCCCATCGCATCTAATGCAGAAGATAAAGGGGATTGTATATATTGAAATAGACAGATAGGGGCAAGTACTCTCATATAAGTAGCACCCTCTGTTGTATGATAGATAAATTTTAAGAAAAACTCTGGAAATAATACAAATAAAATAGTAACAGGAACACCTAAAAAAAGTGAAAAAAGAATCGCTTGTTTTATTTTGCGGGCCACACTTTTTTTATTTTTCCTTGCATATTCACGAGATACTACAGGAAGTAATGCTTGTGATATTGCCATCGTAAAAAAAGAAGGAAGTAAAAGAAGCGGCATCACATAACCAGATAAAATTCCGTATTCCGTTGTAATGAAAGAACTTTTATAACCAACCATTATTAAAACACTTGTTAAAATAATCGGTTCTAGAAAGTAACCAATACTCCCAATAAGTCTCCCCGTTGTATTAGGAATACCGATTGATAGGCTTTCTTTTATATATTTTTTACTAGGACGTAAATCCTCTTTATTAATTTTTACATTTTTGGGAAGAAAGAAAAAGAGAATGAGAATCGAAGCGAGTTCACTGATAACATTTGATAAAATAATAAAACATACAGCATAGGCAATCCCTTTATCAATGAAAAGAGGAATACCAATAAGCATTAAAACAAGCCTTACAACATCCTCCACTAAATTAGAAATAACGTGAGGAAACATTTTTTCTTTTCCGAAGAAGTAACTTCTACAAATACTGGAGATACTGGTAAAAGGTATCACCAAAGCAATAGCTAATATTCCATAATAAGTATCAGGATTATGGAGAAGCTTAGTTGAAAGAATAGGAGCAAAAAGCAAAATAAAGACAATTAAGATGATATTGACAAAAATAGTAATGGGTAAGCATGAAAAAAATAACTTTTTATTGTTTTTGGTATCCTCTGCAATTAATTTTGATAGAGCAATGGGAAGTCCAAACTGACTAATCCCAATAAAAAGTGAGAATGTTGGAAGGATCATCATATAAAGTCCCAAACCTTCTGTCCCAATTAATCTACTCATAATAATTTTTATAATCATTCCCAAAAATTTTGTTAAAAATCCACCTATTAATAAAATAATCGTTGATTTAATAAACTTTTCTTTCATATTGTCTCCTTATACTACTATACCAGTATATGTGATAAAGAAAGGATTTATCAGAAATGTAAAAGAAAGTATTTGAAATTTAAAAAACCTGTGCTATGATGAATATAAGAAAAGAATAGAAAAGGAAAATGTAAATTATTGTAAATATGTTCGATGTAAAATTTTGTAAAAGCATAAATGAATAAACTAAGATATATTTTCATAAAAGTATGTTTATGATAAACTGAAAATAAACTAGTAGTAGAGGTGAATAATATGACAGATTTAATAGCATTTTTAACATCAGAAGAAATTATGGTAGTATATGCCATTGCAATATTTAGTGCACTTTTATGCATCTTAATTTATATTGCCCAAAAAACATATGCCAAAAGGAATCAAAAACAAAATACAATGGAGTTAAATCGATTGGTAGAAGAAATTGCAGAAAGACAACAGCAAGAGATAGAACCACAGCCAGTTTTAGCAGTAGAGAAAGAAGAAAATACGGTAGCAGCCATCCCTGTAATGATAGAGGAAAATATTG
This sequence comes from uncultured Bacilli bacterium, assembly GCA_910583685.1. GTDB lineage: Bacteria > Bacillota_I > Bacilli_A > RF39 > UBA660 > MGBC119817. The sequence continues at coordinate 18,117 of CAJTXY010000020.1, read as the reverse complement.
TACCAGAAGTAATCGTTCCTGAAATAAAAGAGAATATAGTTGAAGTGAGTGCATTAGAAACCAAAGAGATAGAAGAGACTATTTCTATGGAGGCAAAAGAGGTAGAGGACTCCATACCAGAAATCCAATATGAGAGTATAGAACCAGAACCATCTGTTGCTCAGAAAGAGCTAGAAAAATTAACAGAAGAGTTAAAGCGTGCAGAAGAAGTACCTATGAATATTGAACTCACAGAGTTTGAAGCAGAGCAAGAAGAAAATGCAATCATTAGTCTTGAGGAACTTTTAGCAAAAGGAGATACTTTATATGAGAAAAATGAAGTAACACAGTATCAAGATGAAGGAAATGAACCAATTAGTCTACAAGACTTAGAAGAGAGAATGAAACAGTTTAAAGGAAATATATTAGAAGTATCAGCGCCAAAAAAAGAAGAGCTAGAAAAAGAGGAAAAAGAACCACAAATAATGCAAACATCACTAAACTTAGGTACGGATGTAAATAAGACATCAACTGTGAAGGCATACCAAAACGGACATACTTTTAAAAGTAGCCCTGTAATATCACCTATTTATGGTATTGAAAACAAGCAAACAGAATTAGAACTTGAGAATACAGCAACCCTACAAAAATTTGATGACGAAATTAGAAAAACAAATGAGTTTGTAATGACTTTGAAGGAGTTACAAAAGAATTTAGATTAGGAGGAGACTCCTTTTTTTCTTGCAGTATTTATGTTATAATCTACTAGTAATGGAAGTGGTAGTATGAAAGCAGCAGTTTTAACTTTAGGATGTAAAGTAAACGCTTATGAATCGGAATTTGTAATAGATAAACTAATGAAAGCAGGTTATGAGATAGGAACATTTGATGAAGTTTGTGATGTTTATATTATTAATACTTGTACTGTTACAAACACCAGTGATGTTAAAAGTCGTAAAATGATCAGAAAGGCAATTCATAAAAATCCAGATGCTTGTATTGTAGCAATGGGATGTTTTATTGAAGCAAATCACGATTTCAAAATGGAAGGATTAGACATTGTCATTGGAAATAGAGATAAAAGCAAAATAGTAGAGTATATCTCAGAGTTTTTTGAAAAGCGACGTGAAATTAGAAAATTATATGAAAATGAAAATTCGACGTTTGAAAATATGGAAATTGAAAAGTTTCCAGGAAGAACAAGAGCTTTTGTAAAAATACAAGATGGTTGTGAAAATTTTTGCAGTTACTGTATTATTCCCTATGTAAGAGGAAAATGCCGTAGCAAGGAGAAAGAAAAAGTACTAGAAGAGATAACGACTCTTGTTAAAAATGGTTATCAAGAAGTTGTATTAACAGGAATTCATACTGGAAATTATGGAAAAGATTTAGACATAGATTTTGCTACACTATTAAAAGAAATTTGCAAAATAAAAGGTTTGAGACGATTACGCATTTCTTCAATCGAAATTACAGAGTTAACAGAGGAAGTTTTAAAGGTAATAGAAAAAGAAAAAGTAATTGTAGATCATTTACATATTCCTCTACAATCAGGAAGCGACACAGTACTAAAAATAATGAATCGTAAGTATGATTTAAACTATTACTTTGCCAAGATAAAAGAGATAAGAAAAATTCGACCTAATATTTCAATTACAACAGATGTGATTGTAGGTCATCCAGGAGAAGATGAGGAATGTTTTGAGCAAACTCTTGATACTTGTCAAAAACTAAAATTCTCTAAAATTCACGTCTTCCCATATTCTATTAGAAAGAAAACACCTGCAGCAGCACTAGAACAGGTAAATGACAATGAAAAAAAGACTCGTGCTAGAAAGCTATTAGCATTAAGTAGAAATTTAGAAGAAGCATATTTTTATAAATTTAAAGAAAGAGAAGTAGAAGTTTTAATTGAAAAAGTAGAAGATGGCATCAGCTTTGGCCACACATCTAACTTTTTACCTGTAAAGGTAATAAAAGAGTTAAAACCCAATACCTTTTATAAAGGAAAAATAGAGAAAATAGAGTACCCTTATTGTATATTAAAATAAAGTTTTAAAAATTAGGCTTTTTTTTCTTTATTTAGTATAATAAGAAAAGGAAGTGATATGGATGCAGACATATATAAAGGGTGAGTACCGAAAGAGTATTTTTAAAAGTGACACTGGCTATGTAATTGGAATATTTAAAGTACGAGAAACAAATGAGGAAGCATTAAATGTCTATATTGATAGAACCATTACTTTTACTGGTTATTTTCACGAATTAAATGATATAGATACTTATATATTTTATGGTAGCCTAACAAAACATGAAAAGTATGGAGAACAGTTCCAAGTGACGAGTTATGAAAGATGTATGCCAGAAGAAAAAGATGCAATGATAGAATTTTTAACAAGCAATACCTTTAAGGGAATCGGCGAAAAAAAAGCAAAGAAAATTGTAAATACATTAGGCAAAGACACCTTCAAAGTCATTTTAGAAAATCCAAATAATTTAATTCTAATTCCTACAATTACAGAGAAGAATGCACAGCAGCTACATCAGCAATTAAAAGAATATGAAGCAAGTTATGAGACCATTCTAGCACTTTCTGAATATGGATTTTCAACCAAAGACAGTATGTTAGTTTATAATTACTATAAAGAAAAAACATTAAAAGTAATAGAGGAAAATATATATGAAATAGTAGAAAAAATTCATACATTGACATTTAAAAAAATTGATATGATAGCACTAAAAAATAATATCGAAAAGGATGATGCTAAACGAATAGAGGCATCTATTTGTTATATGATGAGAGAACTTTGTGATACGATTGGTCACTGCTATTTTTATGAAGAAGAACTATTTAAATTTTTACCTAAAATACTAAACATTTCTATCGAAAAAGAAAAATTTGATGAAGCAATACTACATTTAACAGAAAATGGTAGGTTAATAATAAAAAACGAAAAGTATTATTTAACTGAAATGTATGAGGCTGAATGTTTCATTGTAAATCGCTTTAAAATGTTAAGTCACGAGAAAGAGGAAACTGTAGATATAGAAAAACTAGAAGGCTTAGAAAAATTATTAAATATCACTTATAATGATGATCAAAAGCAGGCAATTATAAATAGTTATATAAAAAAGTTTCTGATTATTACTGGAGGACCTGGTACTGGAAAAACAACCATTATGAAAGCAATTACAGAACTATATAAAGAAATGAAAAAATATAGTTATGATGATTTACGTGAGAAAATAGCATTACTAGCACCAACAGGGCGAGCAGCTAAAAGAATGAGCGAAGCAACATTTTTACCAGCATCAACGATTCATCGCTTTTTAAAATGGAATAAGGAAACTGATAAATTTCAAATAAATGAGTATAATAAAAGCAAAGTTGAATTTGTACTAATAGATGAGGCTAGTATGATAGATACTTACTTAATGGCAAATTTACTAAAAGGGCTAAGTAGTCGTTGTAAAGTCATTTTAGTAGGAGATTATGATCAGCTCCCAAGTGTGGGACCAGGTCAAGTTTTATCTGATTTAATTCAAAGTGAAGTACTTCCAGTCAGTTACCTAAATGAATTATACCGTCAAGGAAAAGATTCTAATATTATAATGCTTGCCCATAATATTAGAAATGGAAAAATAGATAAAAGTATTTTCAATAAAGAAGAGGATTTAACTTTTATAGAATGTAATAGTAATGATGTCCTAAAACATATTAAGGAAATTTCTAGTACTTATATAGATTACTCTTATAAAAAGTTTCAAATACTTGCACCTATGTATAAAACAGTAAATGGAATTGATATGATTAACAAAGAACTACAAAACATTTTTAATGAAAAAAATAAAGAAAAAAAAGAACTGACTACAGGAGATGTGCGATATAGGGAAAATGACAAAGTGATTGAGCTTACAAATATGCCAGAGGAAAATATTTACAATGGTGATATTGGAATTATCGAGAAAATAATAAATGGAAATAAAAAAGAGATTTATATTAACTATGATGGAAATACAGTAAAGTACACAGCATCAAATTTTGGTAAATTTAAGCCAGCCTATGCAATTAGTATTCACAAAGCACAGGGAAGTGAATTTGATATTGTTCTTATTCCGGTTGTAAAAAGTTTTAACAAGATGCTTTATCGAAAATTAATATATACAGCCGTAACGAGATGTAAGAAAAAATTATATTTGATTGGGGAAATGGATGCTTTTAAAATAGCGGTAGCGAACACACAAGCAAATTTAAGAAGAAGTAGTATCAAAGATTTTTTAGTTAATGGTATAAAATAGAAAAAATTTCACCATAATATGATTAGAGGTGAAGAAAATGAAAAAATCAATGAAAACAGCAGTAGGAATGGCAGCGGTAGTAGGAGCAGGATATGGGGCATGGATGATGTATAAAAAACAAAATCCTAATGCTCTAAAAGATTTAAAGGTAGCGACAAAAACTACATTACGTAAAACTGCTGATATGCTAGATGATACTGCATCTGATATGTAAACGCACAAGCTGCGTTTTTATTTTTGTAAAAAAGTAGAAGATCATCCAGAGTCTTCTACAATACTTTCATTTTATCTTAAGCAAGTATAAATCATAAAGTATTCACCTTTATAATAGTTTAGAAAGAAGGGATTATTGTGAAAGAAAAGAAAGTATCAAAATGGATGAGAGAACATAAGATGAGTATCTTTGTAATTGTAAGTGCAGTAGTTATGTTAATAGGACTATCTTATGCTTGGCTACAAATAACATTAAGAGGACAAAGAGAGATTAGCATTTTTTCCGCAGGAACTCTTCAATTAGAATTAGATGATACAATGACAAATGGAATTCGTGTAGAAAATGCAGTTCCTATTACAGATGAAGAAGGAAAGGCTCAGACTGCCTATACATTTACTCTAACGAATAAAGGAACAGTAGATAGTGATTATACGATTTACTTAGATGACTTAGATTTAGAAGAAGGACAGACTAGAATGTCAGATGACTTTACTTTTGGAAGTGATGAGTTATCAGGAATATGGGTAGGAAAGTTTGAAACGAGTAGTAGTAATTCTTCAGCAGAGTATGGAGGAGGTAATACAACTGAGTTAGATGTAATGATCAAACAAAATGTAACAAGTTAGAGAGGGATGCAAGTAGATACCCTTGGAGAAATAGGAATAAATGTAGTAAAGAATAATAATCGTTATGGTTTTGGCAATATACTTGAATCTCGCGCAATGAAGAATAGCGAATGGGCTGCTGTAGCTTATCTTTCGCAAAGTAAATATGGAAAACTAGGAAACAAGGATTATAGTGGAACAAATAAAGAGATCTATCAAAATAAATCTGACCAATTCATAACAGGATGCAGTTATGGTGCGCCAAGTAATGGTAATACAGACTTTGGCTGTCAATATACTTATGATATAAAAGGAAGTGGGACAGGAGCCTCTACCACAGGAACGATATATGGAATTTATGATATGAGTGGGGGGGAGCCTGGGACACCGTAATGGCAAACTACGCCCCAGAAGCAAAAAGGGGAACTGGTAGAAATGATGTTGCAAATTCAAGCTATACAGGTCTCTTAAGTGATGGAACTAGATTCACAGGAAAGACCTGGCTAGAGGACAAATATTATAATTTTTATACAACTGCTGATTTACTAACTATGTGTAATGGAGACGTATGCCTATCTTATGCTTTAGAAGCTTTGGAGATGTAACAACGACAAACCAATTTTATTTATCATCAGGGAATAATGGAGCAAGTAATTATTCTGCATCCTATTCTTTTAGACTCGTTTTAAGTGCAAAATAGAAATGGATTTCCATTTCTTTTTTTTATAAAATCCTGAGAAATCTGGTAAAATAGCATTTTTTCTACTATAATATATAAAAATGATGAAAGAAGGAGGAACTTTATGATCGCTGGTGTCTTAGTACAATTATCGAATAAAAATGTAGATCGAATTTTTGATTATAAAGTTCCAAAAAGTTTAGAGTCAAAAATAAAAATAGGAATCCGAGTAGAAATTCCCTTCGGCTATCAAAAACTAGAAGGCTTTGTCTTAGAAATAAAAAAAGAGACATTAAACAAAACTGAACTAAAGCAAATTATCGGAATTATAGATGAAGATATTGTATTAAACGAGGAGTTGTTAAAGCTAGGAAAATATATAAAAGAAAAAACACTTTCTCCGCTTATTAGTTGTTATCAAGTAATGCTTCCCAAGGCCTTAAAAGCAAAAAAGGGAGTAAACGTTGCCAAGAAATACGATATTTATTATCGCCTAAATTTATCAAAGGACGACAAACTGAATAGTACACAACAGAAGATAATAGAGTGTTTCGATAATAAGGAATTAGTAAAAAGGGAAAACCTTCTAAAAGTTTCCTTAAGCAGTGTAAAGACATTAGAACAAAAAAATATTTTAATCCCTGTAAAAAAAGAGCACTATCGTCTTTCTTATAAAGAAAAATGCGAGAAAAAGTATACATTAACCAACGATCAACAAAAAGTAGTCGACGAAGTCTTGGCAGGTGAGAAAAATGAGGTTTATCTACTATGGGGAGTAACTGGAAGTGGAAAAACAGAAGTTTATATGGAATTGATAGAAGAAGCACTAAATCGTGGGAAGACAAGTATTATGTTGGTACCTGAAATCTCGCTCACTCCTCAGATGATTGAACGCTTTGAAAGGAGGTTTGGAGGAAAGATCGCAGCTCTTCATAGTGCTTTATCTGAAGGGGAAAAATACGATGAATGGCGAAGAATTTATAGAGGAGAGGCAAAAATTGTAATTGGAGCTCGAAGTGCCATTTTTGCACCTCTTTCCAACATAGGAATGATCATCATAGACGAAGAACATAGTGACTCTTATAAACAAGAAGATAAAGCCCCACGTTATAGTGCACTTGATATTGCAATCAAACGAGGAAAAATCAATTCCTGTCCCGTAATTATGGGAAGTGCAACCCCTTCACTCGATAGTTTTGCGCGTAGTGAAAAAAACGTATATAAATTATTGACACTTCCTAATAGAATTAATGGAAAAAATCTTCCCAATGTAGAAATTGTTGATATGAATATAGAAATGAAAACAAAGCATAGCTATTTTTCTCGAAAGCTCTTGGAAAAAATAAAAGAAAAATTAGAATTAGAAGAACAGATCATACTTCTCTTAAATAGAAGAGGGTACTCTTCATTTGTTACTTGCAAAAATTGTGGTTACACGGAAAAATGTCCCAATTGTGATATTAGTCTAACATATCATAAATCCTCCTCAATACTTCGCTGCCATTACTGCGGCTATGCTACAAAACTAACTACAATATGCAGTGAGTGTCACGAAACATCAATGACCAATCTAGGCGTTGGTACAGAAAAAATAGAAGAAGAACTACAGAAAATATTTCCTCTTGTCAATATTTTAAGAATGGACGTAGATACGACAAGTCGTAAAGGAATGCATCAAAAAATGATAACAGCATTCAAAGATCAAAAATATAACATTTTACTTGGAACACAGATTGTTGCAAAAGGATTGGATTTTGAAAATGTAACATTAGTAGGGGTTATCAATGCAGATACTTCACTCAATATTCCAGATTTTAGAAGCAGTGAAAATACCTTTGATCTATTAAGTCAAGTGGCAGGGAGAAGTGGCCGTAGTACAAAGACTGGAGAAGTCATTATTCAAACATTCAATCCAACCCATTATGCCATCTCCTATGTGAAAAATCACGATTATTTTGGATTTTATAAAAAAGAAATGAGTATTAGGAAAATGCTGAGTTACCCACCGTATTATTATTTAGTATACATAAAAATAAGTGGAAGAGATTACAATATATTAAAACAGGAAGCAGAAAAAATAAAAAAAAGTTTAGAAAAACACCTCTTGCATACAATCGTTTTAGGACCATCGCCAGCTTTTATCTTTAAAGTAAATAATATTTATCGGTATGGAATTATTCTAAAATATAAAAAAGAAGAAAAATTATATGAGACACTAACTTTAATGGATGAACACTACAAAGGAAATAACTCGTTAAAAATAGAAATTAACTTCAATCCAATTCATTTCTAAAACTTGTATATCTTGTCGTTTTTTGTTATACTTAAATTAAAAATAAGGTGGTGATACTGTGCTTTCAAGAATTTTAAATCGTGCTGATGTAAAAGAATTTTTACACGAAGTAGTACTAGATGAGAGATTTAACAGCAAAAAATGCCCAGAAACATATGAAAAAACAACCTACCCCAAAACGGAATATAGCCTTATTTTAATGATGGACGCTCTTATAAAATATGCTATTTTATTTGATACTGATGATTTGGTTGATGAATATATTTTACAACTACGAAGATTTATGAAAAAATGTGAAAGTCATAGGGATTTAGCAGAAGGAATTAATAAGCTTTTAGGAAGAATTACCGCAGTAATCTTAAAAATTGATCTAGAAGAGGTAGAAACACCTCCTGCCAAACGAAAAATTTTAACATACATATATGAAAAATACATCATAAATGGTTATGTCTTTCATAGTTTTCCCTCTATCTATCAAAATAGAGTAGAAGAAAATGGACTAGATCCCTTAGAATATAAGATGGATTTAAATAAATTAAAAGAAGTAAAAGAAATTATAAGAAAGCATAATATCAAAGAAGTAATTACAAAAGACTTAACAGATACATCCTACATAACAATAACAGATTCACCAGCATTAGCATATCATTATGCACTTTCATCGCCATCTTATTTATCAGAATTAACGGCTACTTCAACGCAGATGGAAAATGAAAAAATATATGAAAGAGAGGCTTATCTCCATAAAGATTTTCAAAAAGCAGAAGAAAATATTGAAAAGCTATGTAGCAATTTAGGACTTTCAAATAGTGAATCAACGCTATTCTTAGAAACCTTTGTAGAGGAATGGAAAAGACTAGATATTACAAATTCCACTCCGATGATTGCTTTTATTAAACGTGAAAGCCTCAACAAAAATTATTTAAAAGACTATCGAAAAATACTAGAAACTTGTGAAAAAGAGGAGCTTTCTTATTCTATTGAACAAATAATGACTTCCAGAATAGACAATGAAAAAAGATACACGCCAATTAAAAGACAAGATATAAAAATAGAAAGACTCTTAAGTTATAAAGAAATATATTATAATGATGATGATTTTAAAGAAGAGTTACCACTTATAGATCAAAAAGTAATAAAAGAAGAAATGCCCAAAAGAGTAAATATTAGAAATGAAGTAGTAAATGCCTATGGTAATGCCTCTATTCTAGCATTACTTGGAGTATTATTAATCGCATTAGGAGCAACAATTACAATACTGCTCGCAATATATAAAGGATGATAAAATGAAAGATATAAAAATTATTTTTATGGGAACGCCAGATTTTAGTCTCCCAGTATTAACAGGCTTAATAGAAAACTATAATGTAATTGCGGTCGTAACACAGCCTGATAAAAAAGTAGGAAGAAAGCAGGAAATCAGTTTTTCTCCTGTCAAGAAGTTAGCATTGCAACATAATATTAAGGTATTGCAACCAGAAAGAATAAGAAAAGATACAGAAAGTATAAAAAGTCTAAAGCCAGATATTATCATTACATGTGCTTATGGACAAATTATACCAAAAGAATTATTAGATACTCCCCAATATGGTTGTATCAATGTCCACGCTTCATTATTGCCTAAATTAAGAGGAGGAGCCCCAATTCATAAAGCTATAATTGAGGGCTATAAAGAAACAGGAATTACTATTATGTATATGAGTGAAAAAATGGATCAAGGAGATATTATTTCACAGGAAAAAACGGAAATATTAGACTCTGACAACCTAGAATCCCTTCATAACCGATTAAGCATAATGGGAAAAAATCTACTTTTAAAAACACTTCCAGATATCCTTAATAATAACATAACTAGGGTAAAACAAAAGGAAGAGGAAGTAACTTATGCCTATAATATTACCCATAGTGAAGAAAAAATAGACTTCAATAAAACAGTACGAGAAGTATTGAATCAAATAAGAGGGCTTTCGCCAACACCAGGAGCTTATACAACGATAGATGGAAAAACACTAAAAGTATATCAGGCCTCTTTAGGAGAAACAAAGGGGACAAAACATCCAGGAGAAGTTGTAAATATTTATAAAGATGGAATTGGAGTAGCCTGCAAAGATGGGGAAATTATTATAAAAGAGTTAAAACCAGAAGGAAAAAAGAAAATGTCTGCAAAAGATTATTTAAATGGAATAAACAAAGAAATATTTGCAAAATCGAAGATGGAGTAGATGGAAACGTGAAAACAAAAGAACCAAAAAAATCAAAGAATGTATTAAAAGAGCTATATCAAACAGAAAACGGAAAAACCTTATTCTTTTTTTGCTTCTATGCAATCTTTTTTCTCATTGTTATTATTTTAGTAAGAACCTCTCATAACAATCCACAAAAACAACAACCAAAGGAAATAAAGAAAGAAGTAACTTACTCTTATAAACTAGACTTATTAGAAGCGGAAAATTATCATTATAAATATTTAGCTACCATAGGCGAAAATGTCTTTTTATACGAAGGAGACCGCTATCAAGCAAAAGAATTATTTACAGTAACTAGTTATAATATAATAAACAATTACTATCGAGATGGAGACCTTTTTATAAAACAAGAAAATGCTCTATGGGAAATCGCTGATAATCCATATTTATTAAATCAGTTTTATGAAGTGGAAGCAATCAAAGAAATATTGAAAGTAGCCCAATTTGTAGCAAAAAAAGAATATAAGAATGGCACCGTGGAGTTAGAATTTGAAATTTCCTCAGCAAATCTAACCAAATTAATATCAGACCAAGAAAAAGAAATTCCAGAAGATATAAATAAAATAGTAATCAGACTAGATAAAAATAAGAATATCGAGTATATAGAATATGATTTAACAAACTATTATAGTAAAGAGACTCAAATACAAACAAAAGCAATTCTAGAATTGTCATACTCTAATTTTGGAAAAGTAAAGGAGATAGAAAAACCATAACTATCTCTTTTATGGTATAATAAAAAAGAAGTGGAAGTGAGAAAAGTGGAAAGTATTTATAATTTAACAAAAAAGCAATTAACAGAATATCTATTAAATCATAATGCGAAAAACTATCATGCAGAAGAGTTATATAAATGGTTATATGAAAAAAAAATTAATAGCTTTGATGAAATAACAAATATAAAAAAGGAGATATTAGATAAACTAAAACAAGATTACTTATTAAAAACAATAAAGATAAGTAAGGTAGAAAGAGATAAAGATGTAGATAAATACTTATTTGAATTAGAAGATAAGGAACACGTAGAAGCGGTATTAATGCATCACGATTATGGAAATAGTCTTTGTGTATCTAGTCAAGTTGGTTGTAATATGGGATGTCGTTTTTGTGAAAGTGGCAGAAGAAAAAAAGTAAGAAATTTAAAAGCACATGAAATGGTAGAACAAATTTTAAATGTAGAAGCAGATTTATCACTTCGCATCTCACACGTTGTCGTAATGGGAATTGGTGAGCCGTTTGATAATTATGATAATCTCACTAAATTTATTGAAATTATCAATGACCCTAAAGGACTACAAATAGGTAGCCGTCATATTACTGTGTCAACTTGCGGAATTGTTCCCAAAATAGAGGAGTTTAGCAACTTTCCATACCAAGTGAATCTGGCAATCTCTCTTCATGCTCCAACTGATAAAATAAGGAATAAATTAATGCCTATTAATAAAGCATACCCTTTAAACGAGTTGATGGAAGCACTAAAAAAATACAGTAAGAAGACATCTCGAAGAATTACTTTTGAATATATTTTATTAAAAGAAGTAAATGATACTCCCAATGATGCAGAATGTCTTGCCAAATTAATCAAAGGAATGAATGCCTATGTAAATTTGATTCCATATAATAAAACAGAGAATATAGAGTTTTTAAGAAGTGATGCCTTTCATATTATGAAGTTTTATGATATACTGAAAAAGAATCACATAAACGTAACAATTAGAAGAGAATTTGGCAGTAAAATAAGTGCTGCCTGTGGACAACTTAGAAGCAAGAAGGAGGAATTATGAAATCTTTTTATTTAACCGATGCCGGAAAAGTAAGAGATCATAATGAAGATAGTGTCATTATTGTAAAAAATCAAAAGAATGAATACTTGATGGCAGTAGCAGATGGAATGGGTGGCCATTCAGCAGGAGAGATAGCTTCATCCATTGCAATCAGCTATTTAGGAAAACATTTTAATGAGACATTTTTAAATCTGAATAAAGTAGAGGCTGTAAATTGGATTAGAGACAGTGTAAGTGAAATTAATACTTTGATCTTTCAGTATGAAAAAGAGCACCCAGAAAGTAAAGGAATGGGAACTACATTAGTATTAGCCATTTTAACAAAGGACTATATTCTGTTTGGAAATATTGGAGATTCTAGTGGTTTTGTAATGAAAGAGGAACGTCTTCATAAAGTGACATATGACCATACACTTGTCAATCTCTTAGTCTCAGCAGGAGAACTTACAAAGGAAGAAGCAAAAGACCATCCAAAGAAGAATGTCTTAATGAAAGCATTGGGAGCAAATGATCCGATAGAAGTAGATATCTTTGATTGTGATATGGACATTAGTGAAATTTTGCTTTGTAGTGATGGACTAACCAATATGTTAGACAAGGAACAAATAGAGCGAGTATTAATGGGAGAAACAGATATTGAAGATACCGTAATCAAGCTGATCAGAAAGGCAAATAATAGGGGTGGAACAGATAATATTTCGGTTGCATATTTGATTTTAGAAGAAGAAGGTGAACGCTAATGGTAACAAAGGGGCAAAAAATTAACGATCGCTATGAGATAATTCGAAGTATTGGTGAAGGAGGAATGGCCAATGTCTACCTTGGCTATGACACTATACTAGATCGTAATGTGGCTATTAAGATACTAAGAGGAGATTTATCGAACGATGAGAAATTCGTAAGACGTTTTCAGCGTGAAGCTCTTTCTGCTTCTAGTCTTTCACATCCTAACATTGTGGAAATGTATGATGTAGGAGAAGACGATGGACTTTATTACATTGTAATGGAGTACGTGGAAGGAAAAACTTTAAAACAGTTACTAAAAAAACGTGGCTCGCTAACAATCAGTGAAGCGATTGATATTATGTTACAGCTAACAGATGGAATGGCTCATGCCCACGACAGTTATATTATTCATCGTGACTTAAAGCCACAGAATATTATGATCCAAGATGATGGCCAAATAAAAATCACTGATTTTGGAATTGCAATGGCCTTAAATAGTACACAACTTACACAAACAAACTCTGTGATGGGATCAGTACATTATTTGCCACCAGAGCAAGCAAGTGGAAAAGGCTCTACTATTAAAAGCGATATCTACTCAATGGGAATTATTTTTTATGAACTTTTATCAGGAAGTCTTCCTTTTAGAGGAGATAATGCAGTAGAAATAGCCTTAAAACATATGAAAGAACCACTTCCAAGTTTGATGAAAGAAGACTCATCCACTCCTCAAAGTATTCAAAATATTATTTTAAAATCTACGGCTAAAAATCCTAAAAATCGTTATGGCAATGCTCGTGATATGCATCAAGATTTACTAACGGCACTGGATGATGAGAGGATTAATGAAGAGCCTTATGAATATAAGTACCCAGAACATGAATCAGATGCCTCTGCCAAATTAAGGAAACTAGAAGAAAAAGAAGAAGAGCTAGAGGATTTAGAAGATGCTAAAAATGATAAAAAAAGAAAGATTATAATTATCGTATTAGCGAGCATCTTTGGTCTAATTATCGTTATACTTTTATCTATCTTTCTCATTATTCCAAAATTAACAGAAAAAGAAAGTATTAAAGTACCAGATGTTAGTAATATGGAAGTAGGAAAGGCAGAGAAGAAATTACAGGACAAAGGCTTCGAAGTAGCAACCAAAATAAAAGTAGTAAATTCTGATAAAATAAAAAAGGGAAAAGTTGTAAAAACAGATCCAGCAGCAGGAAGATATGTAAAAGAGGGAACCAAAATCACGATCTATAAATCAAAAGGAGAAAAGACATATACAATAGAAGATTACACAGGTAAAAATTATATAGAAGTGCAAACAGAGCTGGAAAAAATCTACCATTTAGAAGTCACTGTAGAGAAAAAAACAGTAGAAGATGGAGAAGATTATGATAAACAACAGATTATTGGTCAAAGTCTAGCAGCAGGTTCCAAGGTCAAAAAGGGAGATTCTATTATTCTCTATATTCCAGATATTGTAGATGAATACCCTGATATGCAAGGAGAAGGCTGGGGGATTGAAGATGTAGAAGCATTCTGTAGTAAGTATGGAATTACTCTCCAAACAAAAACAACAGAGACATCTGCTTATGAAGAAGGAAAAGTAGTAAGTCAATCTCGTGCCGCAGGAAGCCCAATTGTAAAAGGAACTTCCTTAATAGTAACTATTGCGAAAAAACCAACAGAAAAACCAACAACACCTACACCTCCTACGGACTCAAAACCAGATCAAAAGGATGATAAAACACCATCTGATAGTTCTGGAACAGGAGATACAAGTAGTGGCAGTAGCACTCGTTAGACTATAGGGGGAAAATATGAGGGGACAGATTATCAAAATTATCAGTGATACACATATCGTTACAAGTGATCAAAAAACATACACTTGTAAATGTAGAGGGATTTTTAGGCACAAGCATATTGTGCCTTTAGTTGGTGATATGGTAGAGTTTAATCAAGAAACACTTAGAATTGAGGAAATTTTACCACGCCATAATGAATTTATTCGTCCTGCTGTTAGCAATATTGATCAGGGATTTTTGGTGACAAGTCTAAAAAATCCTGACTTTTCATTATCTCTTCTAGATAAATTACTAGTATTAATGGAACTACATAAAACAAAAAGTATTATTTGTATTACCAAAGAGGACTTGTTAACTCAGGAAGAAAAAAATAGATTGAAACCATTTTTGGATTATTATAAAAATATTGGCTATAAGGTAGTCTCTAATAAAGATATTGATAGAATAAAGAAGTATTTAGAACAAAAGACAAGTGTGTTTACAGGACAAACAGGTGCTGGAAAGTCAACACTTTTAAACAATTTAAACCCAGATTGGAAATTGCAAACAGGAGAAATTTCAAAGGCCCTTGGAAGGGGAAAACATACAACAAGAGTAGTAGAGTTGTTTACGATGGGAACGGGCAAGGTGTTAGATACCCCCGGATTTTCTGCTTTGGAGTTTAAAGATTATAAGGAAGATGAAATAAAAGATGCCTTTATAGAATTTAAAAATTATTCATGTCCTTTTAAAGATTGCTCACATACTAATGAAAAAGAATGTATAATAAAAAAGAAAGTAGAAGAAGGAAAAATACTTAGAAGTAGATATGAATCATACCTAAAGCTTAGAGAAAGAAGGTTTTAAAATGCTAATTTCAACCTCGTTTTTAACAAGTAAAAATATTCCCAAAGATTTAAAAGAATTAAATGAGACAGATACGGATTTTATACACGTAGATGTTATGGATGGAAAATTTACAAAAAGTAAAAGTTTGCCATTTAAAGAGATGAAACATATTTACAAGTATACCTCAAAACGATTAGACATTCACTTGATGGTAGAAAAACCAGAGAAGTTTATTAAAAATTATGCCAAATTAAATGCAGAGTATATTACATTTAATATGGAAGTGGATTGCGATATCGAATCAAATTTGAAGCTGATTAAAAACTATGGTATTAAGTGTGGACTTGCACTTGCACCAGATACGAAGGTGAAAGAACTAGTGCCATACTTACCACTTTTAGATCAAGTTTTAATCTTAGGAGTATACCCAGGGTATGGAGGACAAGAATTTATAGAACAGACAAAAGAGAAAGTAAAAGAATTAAAATCATTACTAAAGGAGTATAAAAGTTCTGCTAAAATAAGTGTAGATGGTGGAATTAATGATACTACCAAAAAGAAAGTATTAAAGGCAGATATTTTAGTAGCTGGTAATTATGTATTAAGTAATCCAAATTATCAAGAACAGATTAATAAGCTTCGTAAATAAATTTGGTAGAAAAAATAATATTGTTTTGATATAATAAGTCTAAGAATAAGGAGATGAGCAGTGTGAATAATAATGGGCAAAATACAAATCCTAATGTAGGCAATAATATAAGTCCAAATGGAGGAGTCGGAAATGGCCAAATTCTCTATGATCAATACGGAAATCCAATCAGTAGTGGAGTAGTTCACGAAGGACAACAACCTCCCATTCAAGGGGCAGTAGCAAATCCAGGAGTAACCATACAGCAATCTACAGGGCAACCTAATCCTCAAGTAATAAAAACAGTACAAACACAAGGAACGACTAATGTAGCCTATCAGGGAAACAACCCTGTACCGCCACAGCAACCGCATCAAGTACCACCACAAGATCCTAAGAAAAAGTCGGGAAAAATTCGCTATATTTTATTGATATTGTTCTTTATTTCACTATTAGTACTTGTGTGGTTTTTACCAGATCTTCGTAAAATAGCAACAGATAGAAAAATAGCCTCTGAAGAGGAAGTAATAAATGGTACACTGAAATGTGTTTATGAAGAAGAGGATGAATTACTAACAACGCTATATACTAGTGAATTTAAAGTTGAAAACAATAAAGTAAAAGGCTACACGTCAACAGTAGAAACAAAGGGGGACACTGGCAGTGAAGAAGACTTAAATAATAGGAATGAGGAATGTGAATTGTTGACCAAAATGGTAAAGAAAATGACAGGAATCAAAAGTCATTGTAGTTTGAACTCAAGAAAACAAACAAGCATCCAAGAGATCGATTATGCTAAAATAAATCGGAAAAATTTAAGTGCTGCTTATAGTGAAGCAGGAGGAATTATGCCAGATTACAACTTAGACCAAGATGCGAGGGAAATAAAAAAAGATATGATTATGGCTAGATATAGTTGTACTGTAAATTAATTTACACATAGTAACTGGTAAAAAATGTAAACAATTGTAAAACTCTTTGCGTATATGTTACACTAATGTATGCAAGGAGTTTTATAATGAAATATTTTATTCGTACAATTAATTGTTTACTGTTAATAGCGATCATACTATTATTAGTAACAGAACCTGATTATAGTATACAAAAAATAGACACAGAAATTGATATCAAAAAAATAAATAGTTTAAAGTTAAATATAGTAGAAGAAAAAAACAATGAGTCGGCTAAAATAGAAGAAGAGAAAAAAGAAGTAGAAGACACTAATCATTCAAATGAAAAAGAACAGGAGTCTGAAATAGAACAGAGGTCAAAAGAAGAGCAGGAAAATGAGACCATCAAGGAAGAAAGAGAAGAAAAAACAGATGTGTTAGATAGAATGATAGGAACAATGAGTGGCTATGGATCAGATTGTAGTGGGTGTAGAGGAATGACAGCAAGTGGCTACGATATTAAACATACAATTTACTATGAAGATAAAACATATGGTAAAATCCGTATTCTATCAGGAGATAAAACTCTTAAGTTTGGAAGTATCATTCGAATAAAAAATTCTAAATTAGGAGAATTTATAGGAATTGTTTTAGATAGAGGAGGATCTGTTGGACTAGGAAAATCCCATTTATTTGACTTATTGTTTTCATCAGAGCAAGAGGCCTCTAGTTATGAAGTCTCCTATGATGTCACTTTTGAAATATTAAGATATGGGTATTAAACATTGAGTAAAAACTCAATGTTTCTTTATTGTAATTTCAACCGCACCATTTTATTTATATTTTAATTCTATATCATAAGCACATTTATAGTTAAATATTTTGCGAGGCATACTATTTATTTCAAAACTTATAATGAGCAATAGGGATCACACTTGTATAATTCTACTCCATTAATCTACTGTATTGTATCAAAAAGCCGCACCTAGTGGTGCGGTTGAAATTTTAATTTAGGAAAAACAGGTTTTTTTGAAACTCTACCATATTTTTATACTTTTTAACTCATAAAGGTGAATACTTTATGACTATTGTAATACTTATCTATTCTACTAATAAATATACAGTAATAAGGGATTATTTT
>CAJTXY010000019.1 GCA_910583685.1 uncultured Bacilli bacterium | reverse complement strand
AGTAGCAGTAACCCTTCAGCAGAGTATGGAGGAGGAAATACCACAGAGTTAGATGTAATGATCAAACCAAATGTAACGAGTTGGAGGGCGATGCAAGTAGCTACTCTTGGAGAAATAGGAGTAAATATAGTGAAGAATAATAACCGTTATGGGTTTGGAACTACATTAGACTCCCATGCAATGAAGAATAGCGAATGGGCTGCTGTAGCTTATCTTTCCCAAAGTAAATATGGAAAACTAGGAAACAAGGATTATAGTGGAGCGAATAAAGAGATCTATCAAAATAAATCTAATCAATTCATAACAGGATGTAGCTACGGAACACCTGGTAATAGTAATACAGACTATGGATGCCAGTATACTTATGATATAAAAGGAAGTGGGACAGGAGCCTCTACCACAGGAACGATATATGGAATTTATGATACGAGTGGAGGAAGCTGGGAATACATATTAGGCAACTACAATAGATATTCCGGAAGCACCTCTACTATAAACTCCGGGTATACTGGTCCATTAAGTGATGGAACTACTTTTGTTAGGAAAGATTGGTTAGATGATAAATATTATGATTTTTATAAAACTAATGATCCTCAAACCGCCTGTGATGGAGTATGCTATTCAGGAGCCTTTAACGAGGTGAAGGATTGGTATCAGGATAGTCAAAATGTTGCAAGTGAAGATAATCCTTGGATGCTACGTGGTGGGGCCCATTATGACGATAACCTTAGTGCGGGAATTTTTTCAATACTGCACGAACATGGTTATTTAAACGATGTAGTGTCATTTCGAATTGTATTAACTGTAAATAAATAATGTCTATAAAAAACTATAAAGATTTTTCTTTATAGTTTTTTGTCAACTTTTCTTCTTTTCGTTTGGCAAAAATATGTGTACGTGCTATAATTTTAATAGTGAGGTGTAATCAAAATGGCAAAGAAAAAAAAGAAAAAAGTCGTTGCAAAAAAATTTGAACACAGTGAAGAGTTATATGGGATTTTATTAGTTCTTGCAGCGATTCTTGGAATTGGAAAATATGGTCCAGTTGGAAAATTAATTGCCTCTTTTGGTCTTTTTTTAGTAGGGACAGGTTATGGTATATTTTTGCTTGTTTTATTTTTGATTGGATGCTACTTAGTGATCAAGCGAGAATGGCCAGACTTTTTGACGACAAAATTAATAGGCATTTATATTTTGGCACTAGGTCTTTTAATTATTATGCATAGAGAGTATGTCTTACAGAACGATGGAAATATGGCTTTAATTTTTCAAGAGACGATGAATGAATTGTTATCAGGATTTAACAGTATTATGAAAACAGGAGCCGTTGATGACTTATTCTCTGTTGGTGGAGGAATTATCGGTGGAGGATTCGCCATTGTTTTTGATAAACTTTTTTCCTATACAGGTATGAATATTGTATCTTGGGTAATGGTAGCATTAGGCGTTGTCTTATTTACTGGTTTTTCCATTGTTGATTATATAAGAAACAGCTATGAAAAGCAGAAAGAAAAAAGAAAAGAAAAGAAATCTTCCAAAAATCAAGAAACAGGAAAAGCATCTGTAATTATTAATGATGGAAATGAAGAGGATGGAAAAGAAGAAGATAAAAAGATTACAATTACTAGCATTGAGGAAGTAACGAAGGCAGGAGAAAAAAAGGAAATGCCAAAAGAAGACTCCGCTCAACAACCTCAATCATTACCACGCAAAAAATATGTTTTACCACCAATCGATCTTTTAGATAAACCAAAGAAAAAAGCGAAAGGCACTGACCAAAGTGTAATTGAAAAAAATATTGAAATTTTAGAACGAGTTTTAAAGGACTTTAAAATAATTGGAAAAGTAGTTGAAGTTCATATTGGGCCATCTGTTGTTCAATATGAATTAGAAATTGCCAGTGGAACACGTGTTAATAAAATTACAAGTATCAATAGGGAAATATCTCTTGCACTTGCCAAAAAAGATGTTCGTATTGAAGCACCAATTCCTGGAAAAAATACGGTCGGAATTGAATTTGCCAATGATACACCAACCCCAGTTAGTTTTTATGAAATTATTAATAGTAGTAAAATGCAAAACGCCCTTGACAAAAAGTTAATGGTTCCCCTTGGAAAAAGTATTATGGGTGATATCGGTGTTTGTGAGGTAAATAAAATGCCTCACTTGTTAATCGCTGGTACTACTGGTTCTGGTAAATCAGTCTGTGTTAATGGAATTATCTGTTCAATCCTAATGCGGGCAAAGCCAGATGAAGTGAAACTGATTATGGTAGACCCAAAAGTAGTAGAGCTCTCTGTCTATAACGGGATTCCTCATCTACTAAGACCGGTGGTAACAGATCCAAAACAAGCAGCAATCGCTTTAAAGAAGACGGTAGATGAAATGGAAAGACGCTATAATGTCTTTAGCGAATCAAAAACCAAAAATATTGAAGGCTACAATGCCTATGTTGATAAAGAAAATGCTCATATTAAAGATATAGAGGCCAAAAAGGAAAAAATGCCATATATCGTAATTATTATCGATGAGCTTGCTGACCTTATGATGGTAGCAGCAAAAGATGTAGAAGACTCCATTTTAAGAATTACTCAGAAAGCCCGTGCTGCAGGAATGCATCTGATTGTTGCAACCCAAAGACCATCTACAGAAGTTATTACAGGTCTTATTAAAGCAAATATTCCATCACGTATTGCGTTCTCAGTAGGATCCGGAATTGATTCTAGAACCATACTAGATCAAACTGGTGCAGAACAACTTCTTGGGAAAGGAGATATGCTCTTCTTACCAATCGGAGTCAATTCGCCTCTTAGAATTCAAGGTTCTTATATAACCGATGATGAAATAAAAAGAATTATTGATTATACAAGTGAACAACAACAAGCCCAATATGATGAGGCAATGATGAGACTAGATAGTGAAGCATCAGGAATGGATGCATCTGGTAAATCTGTTCAAGAAGAAAGTGAAGATTATGATGATCCTTTATATAATGAAATTGTAGAATTTGTAGTAGAAACACAAAAGGCTTCTGCTTCACTATTGCAAAGAAGATTCAAGCTCGGGTATAACCGTGCCGCTAGAATCATCGATCTATTAGAAGAAAGAGGAATTATAGGTCCACAAAATGGCTCAAAGCCAAGAGAAGTTTTAGTAAAATTAGAAAGTAGCGAAACAGAGGAAGAAAGATAACAACTTTGATAATTGTTATCTTTTTTCGCAAAAAAGTGAAAAAATAGGCTATAATAGAGATAGAAAGAAGGTAGTTTATGTCAACAATACATATTAGTGCAGAAAAAAAAGATATTAAAAAAATTGTCTTAATGCCAGGAGACCCTTTAAGGGCCAAATATATTGCCGAAAATTTTCTAACAGATTATAAACAAGTTAATCATACTCGAGGAATGCTTGCGTATACTGGAAAGTACAAAGATAAAGAAGTTACTATCTTTGCTCATGGAATGGGATGTCCAAGTATGGGAATTTATGCATATGAATTATATAAATTTTATGACGTAGATACGATCATACGAATTGGAACAAGTGGAGCCAACACTCCTGATTTAGATCTTTTAGATATCATTATAGCAGACACTGCTTATTCATATTCAAATTTTCCAAAAATGCTATTTGATGATAATGCCCGTGAATTTTCGGCTGATAGGAGCATAAATGAGCAACTAGAAAAAGAAGCAGAAGAAAAAAATCTTTCATATAAACGTGGGAAAATTATTACAGGAGATGTTTTTGATGTCTATATAGAAGATAAAAAAAGGCTTGAAAAATTATATGAAGAAGCAGGAGAAAGCCTTGCCGTTGAAATGGAAGCAGCTGCTTTATTCGCCCTTGCTAAGCATTTGAATAAAAAGGCAGCTTGCATATTAAGTATTGTAGACTCACCATATAAAAAGGAAGAAATTACAAGCAGTGTGCGAGAAACAGCACTCAATGATATGATTAAACTTGCTTTGGATACCGCACATAATTTATAATTTTTGGCAGATACTAAAAAAAGAGATGAGGTGTTTTATGAAATACATAAGAAAAGATTTGGGTTCTTATAATTTACATATTATTAAAACCAAAAAATTTAAATCAGTGGTTGTGCAAGTAGCATTACGCACACCTATTATAAAAGAAGAAATTACAATGCGTAACGTGTTATCTGATATGCTTTTATTATCAAGCGAGAAATACCCTACAAAAAGGGAAATCGCCTTAAAGTCTCAAGATTTGTATGCCTCTAGTATTATGGTAGAAGATTTACGCCTTGGAAATTATATAAATACCAACTTTTATTTAAGCACATTAAATGATAAATATACTGAAGAGGGAAATTTAGAAGAAGGGATTATCTTTTTAAGCGAGCTAATAAATCATCCAAGAGTTGTAGATAACCATTTTTACGAAGAAGATCTAGAAATTATTAAAAGACAAGCGACAGCTTCCCTTGAGAGAATAAAAGAAAATCCTGCCAATTACAGTTTAATTCGTCTTTTTGAAAATATGGACAAAGATAGTCCTCTTTCCTATAGGCCAATGGGTTATATAGAAGATTTAGAGAAAATAAATACGAGCAATCTCTACATTTACTATAAAAATATGATGAAGATTAATATGATGGACATATTAGTAATCGGGGATGTAAAAGAAGAAGAAATAGAGAATATGATTACAGAAAACTTTCAATCTAATACATACAAAAAGGCACGGAAACCATATCGTTTAGAAGAGAAAAAATTACGTAGTAAAAAAATGATTGTAAAAGAAAAAGAGGATTTAACACAGGCCAAACTTTCTATTGGCTGCAGATTATATGACCTTACGGAAGAGGAAAGAAATTATGCCCTAACTTTATACAGTATCATTTTAGGGACTGGTGGAGACTCCAAATTATTTAAAAATATTCGTGAAAAGCACTCAGTAGCGTACTACATTAATGCAACCCCAAATAAGCTGGACAATGTTTTAACGATTCGGGCAGGAATTACCAAAGAGAATTTAAAAAAGGTTGTAAAGTTAATAGAAGCAGAGCTGCAGGCGATGAAAAAAGGGGACTTTACAGAAGAAGATCTCAACAAAGCAAAAGAGCTATTCAATACTAGCCTAGATGAACTAGAAGAAAGCCCTTCTAGAATTATGAATGCCTATTATATGATGGAATTACTAGGAATTGACGATATTAAAACAAGAAGAGAGAAAATGAATAAAGTATTAAAAGAAGACATCGTATCCGTTGCAAAAAAAATAAAAATAGATACAGTTTACTGTTTGGAAGGAGAATAAGATGGAAAAATTAGAATTAGTTGGTCTAGATGCCACTTTATACAAAGAAACATTTGAAAATGGCTTTTCCATTTATATGATTCCTTTGAAAGATAAAAAAAATTACACACTGACATATGCCACTAGATATGGTTCAGACATCATAGAGTTTGATACCAAAGATGGCAAACGTAAAAAAGTGCCCACTGGAATCGCTCATTTTTTAGAACACAAAATGTTTGAACAAGAAGACGGGAAAGATCCATTTACCTTTTTTGGGGAATCTGGGACAGATGCGAATGCCGCTACAGATCATACTTATACTAAGTATATTTGTAATGGTACCAAGAACTTCAAAGAAAATTTTAGGTTTTTGTTGCAATATGTAAACAGTCCCTATTTTACAGAAGAAAATGTAGAAAAAGAAAAAGGAATTATTGAAGAAGAATTAAATATGTATCTAGATATTCCAGAATTCGTTTTAGAAAACAAGATTAGAGAAAATCTATATCAAAAGCATCCACGTCGTATTGATGTAGGAGGAACGGTAGAAGATATTAAAAAGATAACAAAAGAAGATTTATATGACTGTTATAATACCTTCTATCAACCTAACAATATGTTTGCACTTCTTGTTGGGAATTTTAATGTAGAAGAAGCATTACAAATAGCGAAAGAGGAAATAAGCAGCCGCCAAAATATAGTGAATAAAAGGCCAACAGGTAGAAATTATCACGAACCAATAGAGGTAACAAAAAAAGAAGAAACACTAACAATGAATATAAGTGCTCCCAAAGTGTTATTTGCCATAAAGTTTTTACGTAAAAAATTTCCAATCCGTGATAAACATATTCAAAACTTATATTTGCAACTAATTACCAGTGTTTTATTTGGCTCATCCTCACTATTTAGAGAAGAAGCTAGAAAAGAAGGTTTGATGAGTGGAATGTATTATAGTTGGGAGGAAGTAGAAGAGACTATAAATTTAATATTCCAAGTAGAAACAAAAAAACCAGTTGAATTTTTAAACGCCTTAAAAAGTACATTATCAAATATCAAAATTGACGAAAGTGATTTAGAGCGATACAAGAAAGTATGGATTGCTAACGAAGTAAGACTCTTTGACTACACAGATGCAATAACAGATAATATATTTGGAGACATCATTTCCTATATGGAGCCAGTTACAAATAGAATTTCACTCATTCGAAAAATGAACAAACACGACTTAGAAAAAACAATTGCACAATTCAAAGTAGAACATATTACAGAGTTAATTGCATTACCAAAAGAAGAATAGGCTTCTTTTTTTCTTCTTTTTCTATTATACTATAATTAGTAAGGACGTGAAGAGAGTGAGTGCAAAAGACAAAAATACGATTATGCTTATGTATGAGACTGGAGCATCTTATGAAGATATTATAGAACTAGGAATAAAAGATTATGAGATTTTAATGTTTTTATATAATAAATATAAGAACACAAAGAGCCCCTTTTATAGAAATGAGTATTTAAAAAATTATATTCAATTGCAACTAGAAGAAGAGCCATTTTTATTACTGTCAGATACCCATTATGGCAGTAGAAAAGAGTATCTTCCCTACATTAATTATGCAATAGAAGAAGCCAAAAGAAGAGGTATTTATACTGTATTTAATTGCGGAGATTTTACAGATGGCCTCGTACGACCACATCCCTTATATGATACGGAGTACAAACAAATAGATCACGCTCTTAACAGATATCCAGAAAATCCAGGAATAAAGCATTATATGGTGCTTGGAAACCACGATACAAAGTACCAGGAAAAAGGTGCTAACTTAATAAAAATAGTGGAAAAGGAAAGAAAAGATATAAGAATTTTAGGCTCAGACACTAGTTATATCAAAATTGGGGGGGAGAGTATAGCAGTCAGTCATCAAAAGAATAAGTATAGAATGTTTTTTAAAACGGTTCATCCCAAACTTTACTTATATGGACATTCACATCAACTAAAAAAGGAAACCAAAGACAATATAAACTATATAGCAGCGGGGACTTTATCAAATGAACATCCTAATGGCATTCAATGTCAAGAAGACTATCCTGGCTTTTATATTGTAACTCCTCAAAATAACACCTATTTTTTAGAGGCATACCAATTTATAAATGGCCAAATAAAAAAAGATAAAGTAAAAACACTAACTTTAAACGAGAGAAAACCAGAAAAGTTTACAAAGACTCCAACCTCTGATATGATGTAATTAGAATAAAGGAGATAGATTTATGGATTTTGAAACTCGTGAAATAAAAAGAATGGAATTAAAAGATAAAAAGGAAAAGAAAAAAAAGAAAAAATCAAAGGTAGCAACCTTCTTTATCATACTTTTACTATTTATGAATATAGGATTATTAGGTTATATTGCTTATGATAAAGGAATTGCCGAGGACTTAATGAAATTAATAAAGAAAAAGGATGCTAAAGAAGATTTAGGGGAGATAGAAGAAGATATTTCTTTAAAAGATGAAGAAGTAAATACTTTATATAGTTATTTAATTCCAATAAAAGAAAAATTAGTAATGAATGATAACATAGCGGCAGACTCCTTTACACAAGAAGAAAAAATAGCTTTTGCCCTTTCGCTTTTAAAAGAAGAAAATTTTGAAAAAATAGAAGGGGAAGAATCAACATATAAATTAAAACCAGTATTTTTAGAAGAAGCCTCAGAAATGATTTTAGGTGAAAACGCTCAAATAGAAAATAGGAATTTAAAAACACCATACTATGAAAAGTATTCTAAAAACCTGGAAGGAAATATGACACTTACATACAATGAAATAGAAAACTCCTATATAGTTTCAGTGCAGCCTAAAAAAGAGAATGTAGTAGAACCCTTTTATACAAAATTACAAAGTGCTAAAAAGAAAGGTAATAAACTTACCATAACAGAAAAAGTGATTTATACACTAGTAGAAGACGAGGGCATAAAAATATATAGTAATTGGCAGCTCTCTAGCCTACTAGATAATGTTGACAACCAGGAAAGTTTACAACCAGAAAAAATAGAAGAATATATAGAAAAGGGAAGCGAAGTTTCTTATACATTTGAAAAAGTAAAGGGCAATTACCGTTTTATATCGAGTGAAATCAAAGAGAAAAATTAGTTTTTTCTTTTTTTTTTTTGCTAGTTAAGATATAATGAATAGTAAGAGGTGAAAACAGATGGGCGAAGTTTCTTTTACAAGTAAAGAAGAACTATATAATAGAGTAAAACCTGCATTGTGTGCTAAAATAGCCCAGCTTCATAGACTGGGGTATACTTATGTACAAGAAGTTGATGTTTGGAATTACTTAATAAAAACGAAATGGAGGTCTTCAAAAAACTTAATGCTTTCTGATATAGTAGATGATATCTTGCATGCCAATGATGAAGACATCGATATTTATTTAAAAGGCGAAATCGCAAGGCAAAAAAGAAGAGCCCACTTTCATCAAAAGTTAGAAATAGTATAGAGGTGTAAAAATGACAAAAAGTAAAAACAACAAAAAAGGGAAAAAAAGTGTAGTAGGAACAACCATAGTATTATTGCTATTATGTATAGGAATTGGTTTTTCCTTCATTCCCTTATTTAAAAACTTAAATTTTGGATTAGATTTACAAGGCGGATTTGAAGTTTTATATGAAGTAAAATCCATTGATGGATCTAAAATGACAACGAATAAAATGAACGCAACTTATAAAACATTAAGCAAGAGAATTGATTCTCTAGGGGTAACGGAACCAGAAATTATTGTAGAAGGAAACAATAAGATAAGAATCAAACTTGCTGGAGTTACCAACCAGGAGCAAGCTCGTAGACAATTATCTACAGTGGCAACTTTATCGTTTAGAGATAGTGAGGACAACTTATTAATGGATAGTAGCGTTTTAAATGCTGGGGCAGCAAAAGTGACGCAAGATTCCGCAGGAAAGCCAGCAGTATTATTGTCTGTAAAAAATAAGGATAAGTTCTACGATGTGACCAACAAAGTAAAGGATCGTCAGGAAAATGTTATTGTAATTTGGCTAGACTTTGAAGAAGGAAAGAATAGCTACATAAATGAGAAGGGTTCCTGTGGAACAAGCGGTTCTTCGTGTTTGTCAGCAGCAACGGTATCTCAAGGATTTGCAAGTGATGTTATTATTCAAGGGAATTTCACTGAAGAAGAGGTCACAAATTTAGTAGACTTAATTAATTCAGGTTCACTACCTTCAAAATTAACAGAAATCTCTTCTAAAACAGTAGGAGCTTCCTTTGGAGATGCAACTCTAAGTAAAACACTTTTAGCAGGAATTATCGGAGTAACACTAATTGCTTTAATGCTAATTATGCTATACCATTTTGCTGGTTTAATCTCCACTGTATCAGTATTCATATATTCGTTCTTAGTATTTGCAGTATTTTGGACAGTAGGAGGGGTTTTAACCCTACCAGGAATTGCTGCACTTGTTCTTGGAATTGGAATGGCAGTGGATGCAAATGTAATTACTTTCTCAAGAATTAAAGAAGAACTATATCGAGGCAAAAGCTTACAATATGCCTTTAAAGAAGGCTCAAAATCTTCTCTTCGGGCAATCATTGATTCTAATTTAACAACTCTATTAGTAGCACTGATTATGTTTTTCTTTGGAGAGTCTAGTGTCAAAGGATTTGCAACAATGTTAATCATTACAATTGCAGTGACGATGTTTACAATGGTCTTCTTAACCAGATTTTTATTAAATTTATTTGTCAAAACAGGTTTCTTCGATGATAAAACAATGTTATTTATAGGTGTGGCAAAAGAGGACATTCCAAACGTAAGCAAGAACGAAAAAGTTAGCAAAATACCATTTGCAAAAGTAGACTTTCTAAATCACGCAAAAAAACTGATTGCTGTATCAATTATTATCATTATAGCAGGTCTAATAACATTTGGTATCAAAGGATTCAAATTAGGAATTGATTATCAGGCAGGCTCTAGTATTGCCATTGAGACAAATCAGAACTTAAATAAAAAGGAACTTCAAAACGACTTAGAAAATTTAAAATTAAATAGTAGGAGTATTCAAATTTCTGAAAAAGAGGCTGATATTCAAATCTCAGATGTTTTAACTGCTTCACGAGTAAATAAGGTAAACAACTATTTTGAAAACAAATATGAAGCAAAAGTAGATATCGGTGTTGTTTCTAATATAGTAAAAGAAGAATTGACAAAAAATGCGATATTTGCAGTAATTTTGTCAATGATTGGTATTATTATCTACATTTCCATTCGCTTTAGACCAAGTTATGCGATTGGTGCTGTAGTGGCCTTAGCACACGACGTTCTTATTATCTTTGCCATATTTGCTATATGTCATTTAGAAATATCAGTAATGTTTATCGCTGCAATTTTGGCAATTATCGGTTATTCTATTAACGATACTATTGTAGCATTTGATCGTATTCGAGAAAATTTACCTTCCAAGTCTAAGAAAATCAATGCAGAAGAATTAAAAGAAGTCATCAATGTTAGTATTCGTGAAACCTTTACACGATCATTATTTACATCGATTACGACCATCTTACCAGTATTAGCCTTAATTTTCTTAGGCTCAAAAGAAATTCTAAACTTTAATTTAGCAATGCTAGTGGGGCTAATATCAGGAACGTATTCTTCTATCTTTATTGCAACAATGCTATTTTACTTATTAGAAAAGAAGAATTTAGGCAAAAATAAAACCAAAAAGAAAAAAATATATAAAGATGAAACAGTAGAAAAGCAAATTAAAGGGATCAATTGCTAGTAAAAAGAGGTGGTACAAGTGTCTAAAAAGAAAGAAATTCACGAAGTAGGCGAATTAACCGAAAAGGTAAGTACTTATATTGATAATAAAGAAGATTTAGATTTATTGGAAAAAACATATCAATTTGCTTACCAAAAACATAAAGGGCAATTTCGAAAAAGCGGGGAAGAATACATTATTCATCCCCTTAATGTTGCTTATATTTTGACAGATATTTATGCAGACAGAGAAACGATTCAAGCAGCCCTATTGCACGATGTATTAGAGGACTGTGATTGCACAAGAGAAGAAATGGAAAACTTGTTTGGAAAAGAAGTGACCCATTTAGTAGAAGGGGTAACTAAGCTCTCTAAAATTAATTTTTCTACAGAAAATGAATATTTAATTGAGTATTATAAAAAAATTATTGTAGGAATTAGTGAAGATGTCCGCGTAATCATTATAAAACTGGCCGATCGCCTTCACAATATGAGGACCCTTTGGGCACTACCTGAAGAAAAACAGAAAATAAAAGCAAAAGAGTCAATGGAAATTTTAGCGCCTATCGCCCATCATTTAGGAATTCATAAAATCAAAAGCGAGTTAGAGGACCTATCACTGCGTTATTTAAAACCAGACATATTCTATGATATTGCCGAAAAACTGAATACATCGAAATTAGAAAGAGATAAAACAGTATTAGAAATGCAAGAAATTGTATCTAAACTGTTAAAAGATTTTAATATTTCCCACGAAATTAAAGGGCGAGCTAAAAGTATCTATAGTATATATAATAAATTAAGTAAAGGGAAAAAGTTTAGTGATATTTACGATCTACATGCCTTAAGGATCCTAGTAAACACGGAACAAGAATGCTATGTAGCCTTGGGAATCATCCATTCTAAATTTAGACCTCTTCCTAACCGTTTTAAAGACTACGTTGCTATGCCAAAGCCAAATATGTATCAGTCTTTACATACAACAGTATTCGGACTAGATGGTTATTTATTTGAAATCCAAATTAGAACTTACGATATGGACGAAATTGCAGAAAATGGAATTGCAAGTCACTGGGCATATAAAGAAAAAAAAGATGCAAAGGCAAATATGCAATCCACAACAGAACAGAAATTACAATTTTTTAAATCAATAATGGATCTATCAAGTGATAAGCTCTCCAGCGAAGAATTTGTAAATTCTGTAAAAGATGAAGTATTAAATGATAATATCTATGTCTTTACTCCAAAAGGGGACATTATCGAACTACCAAAAGATGCAACTCCAATAGACTTTGCCTACAAAGTACATACGAAAGTAGGAGAAACAATGATAGGGGCAATCGTCAATAATAGTATTGTTCCTCTAGATTATAAATTACAAAATAATGACATTGTCAAGATTAATACCAATAAGGCTTCCAAACCTTCAAAAGAGTGGATTAATCTTGTAAAATCAACACATACTAAAAATAAAATTCGTGCCTATTTCACCAAGAATGAACGAGAAATCTATATGGAAAGAGGTAAGGAAAGTTTAGAAAAAGCACTGCGTAAGAAAAAACTTTCATTCGCCGAATTTTTAAATGATGAAAACATTAAAGAAATAAAAGCGGAAATTAAGGTAAAGAATCTAGAGGAGATTTATTTAGTAATTGGAAATGGCAAATATGCCCCTAATACCATTATTAATATCATTACCAAAGAAGAACAGCAAAAGCCAAAAGTACCAAAAGTAGGTAGTCAAAACATTGAAAATAATGCCGATATTATTGTATCTGGTATTGATCAGGTAAGAGTAAATTTAGCTCAGTGTTGTAATCCTATATTTGGGGATGATATCATAGGTTATATCACAATGGGAAACGGCATTACAGTGCATAGAAGTAACTGTCATAATTTAGTATCTTTAGAAGAAAGAAATGTAGAAGTAAGCTGGAACCAAAATCAAAATAAAAGATACTTAACTTGTTTATTAATCCATACAACATCCTCTGATGACCATATGCTAGACTTAATTCAAAAAACAAGTATTTTAGATATGCCAGTGGACTCTGTTAAGACAATAGGAAAAACTGGAAAACTCATATATGAAGTTAAAATTTATGTAAGAAATATTGATCATCTGAATAAACTAATAGTAGAGTTAAATAATCAACCATATATTGATAAGATAGAGAGGATTCAACGATGAGGGTAGTAGTACAAAGAAGTGGAGCTTCTTCTGTTTCTGTAGAAGGAAATATAACAGGAAGTATTGAAGAAGGGCTTGTTTTATTAATCGGTTTTACAGAAAAAGATACAGAAGATACATTACAATGGATGGCCAAAAAAGTTGCCAATCTTAGAATTTTTCCAGATGAGAATGGAGTTATGAATAAATCGATACTTGATAAAAAGGGAAAAATATTAGCGATTTCTCAATTTACCTTATATGCAGATACAACGAAGGGAAATCGTCCTAGCTATATGAAAGCATTAAATAATAAAGAAGCTGAATTATTATATCAAAAGTTTTGTAAGGAGCTAAGAGAATATACAGAAGTAGAAACTGGTGTATTTGGAGCAGATATGAAAGTGAAGATCGAAAATATAGGGCCAACGACTATTTTACTAGAAAGGTGAGAAAACATGGAAAACAATAAATTAAATTATCGTTTAGTCAATGTAACAATACTTGCATTATTTATTCTATTAATTGCATTAAACATTACCACTTGGTGGGGATTTGTTAGTACTATACTTATAATTATGATGCCATTTATCATCGCTTTTGGTTGTGCTTATGCACTACATCCCTTTATCTTGAAACTAGAGGAAAAAGGGGTAAGACATGCCCTTGCTGTAACAGTAGTTGTCTTAGCAGTTGTATTAACCATAAGTGCACTGCTTGCCATTACCCTGCCACTAGTCTATGATCAGTTGATCTTATTTTCAAAAATGATTGTGCAAGTTTTAGAAGATGTCAGCCTAAAATTTGACTTAAATCTTGGAAATATTGAGGTAAAAATTACAGATTTCTTTAATGAAGCAATTAGTAGTATCGGGAAAGTATTATCAGATGGAACAATGAACATCTTGGCAAAATCATTAGGGTTTGCAGGATCATTCATCGTTGGCTTTATTGCCTGGATTTATTTTTTAGCAGATATGCAAAAAATTAGAAGTGTTTTTGGAGATTTTCTAAAGGGATTAAAAGGCAAAGCTTTTCGATACTTTAAAGCAGTTGATATTGAAATTGGTAACTATATAAAAGGCTTGGCAATTTTTATGATTATTCAGTTAGTAGAATATTCTCTTTTATTTTTTCTAGTAGGACATCCAAACTGGTTATTGTTAGGAATCCTTGCTTGCGTTACAACAGTAATTCCATACTTTGGAGGACTGATAACAAATATCATTGCCGTAATTACAGCCAGTGTTGTATCAACACCTACTTTTATAGCAACAGCAGTTATTTGTCTTATCTTTCCTCAATTGGATGGTTATGTAATATCGCCTAAAGTATATGGAAAAACAAACAATGTTAATGCTTTGATTACTATTATGGTAGTAACAGTTGGTGGGACTTTAGCAGGTGTTTTAGGCATCATTGTTGCCTTACCAGTTTATTTATTTGTCAGAACAACTTACCATTTTTATATAGGAGATATTAAAAAAAGTGTAAAAAAAGTGACAAAAGCAAAATAAAACTTTTATTCTAGAATAAGAGTTTTTTATTTGAAATAAAAGAAAAATACAGTATAATAAGGTGCAATAAAAGAAGGAGAAAACTATGATTTTATTAAATAGTGATTACAGCACAATAGAAAGCCAGATGGCCTACATTAGGAAATATTTGTCACAACACTTAGATGATTCTGAAATTTTTGATGCAATGGAACTACATCGAGCATTGGAGGCTAGTATCGGCATCACCAATAAAGAAAAATACACCTTTCCTGCTAAGTTAGATGAAATTTATAAATGGGAAAAATTACGAAGTATAGCCAATTTAAAAAATCGTTTTCAGGAGGAAAGTCCATTTCATAAAAGATTCTTAACTACCGCTTATAGTACTCTTATGCCCCTGCAAAAAGAATTAGAAAGGACCACTCCCTATATTCATAATAAAAACTATAGCATAATTGATAAAGAAGAAGATTTATTAAACTCTTTTTTTGAAGAAGAAAATATTGTATTAAAGGATATTTTCAATGATATGATACGGCAAGAACAATTCTTTTCTAACAACAAGCGTGAAAATCCTAATGCAATTTATAATCATTTACAAGGAATTCCTAGTATTTTTACTTATAAAGAGGATAAAAACATTATAGGACTAGCAACCATCGTTTATGAAATAGGACATATATAAATAGGACATATATATGATGCAATTACACTTTATCAAGAAAACAAAGAAAAAGCATTTTCGTATACCTATTGTTCCCTTTATCAAGAAGTTTTTTCCTATTACTATGAACAAAAGTTCCTATATTTCTTAATAGAAAACACAAGTTATAAGATAGAAGCACAAAATGAGTTATTAAATCATCTGGGCCTTTTAACAAATGATTTGAAAATTCTGAGAAGGAGTTTCTCTTCTTCCATCTATAATACTTACCAGATGGCTTCCCTTATTCAATATGCTTATGAACCCATTATTGCTAATTGTATTATGGCATCATCTGAAAAAAAGCAGGCATTTAAGAGATTGGAATATGATCCATTTGACTCTTCAAAACTAATAGGAATGGGACTTACGCCCATAGAAGCAGCACAAACTGCAAAAAACAAAATAAAAACATATTTTAATATAAGCTATGAAGTTTAATTGATAAGACATAGTTTTTGTCATATTTTTAAACAGTATAATTAGGAGATATTATAGAGAACAAGAAAGAAGAACTATTTTCAAAAAATAGGAAAAGATTGAAAAACTGAAAAAAATATTATATAATAACAGTATCTTCTAGTAAGAGGAGTACTTTTAAAAATATAAAAGAGACAATGTGGTTGGTGCAAACATTGATATTAAAAAAGGAAAGACACTTACAAAAAATAGAAGCGGGTATCTCTCGTTATCAGTAAATAAGAAAAAAGAAAGGTGGCACCACGGGAAAACTCGTCCTTCGAGGCGCTACCTTTTTATATTTTAAGGAGGCAAAAATGATAACAAAACCAAAAGGAACGAAAGACATATTGGGATTAGAAGCAAAAAAATGGAAGTATGTAGAACGCGTAGTTGAAGAAGTAATGGACAAATATAATTATAATTATATTAGAACACCATTATTTGAATCCACAGAATTATTTCATAGAGGAGTAGGAGAAACGAGCGATATTGTAACAAAAGAAACATATGACTTTACAGATCGTGGGGAACGCAGAATGACACTACGACCTGAAGGTACTGCTGGAGTTGTTCGTAGTTACTTGGAAAATAAAATGTATGGAGATGCCACACAACCAATTAAGTTATATTATAACGGAACAATGTATCGTTACGAACGTCCACAAGCGGGAAGAGAAAGGGAACTGACACAGTTCGGTTGTGAGCTAATAGGAAGTGATGATCCAGCAACGGATGCTGAAGTAATTTCCTTGGCTCTTCAAATTTATCATATTTTAGGTTTAAAAGAAGTTGTAGTCCACATAAATACCCTTGGGGATGCAGCATCACGAGATAATTACCGAAATGCCTTGCTTGCATATTTCGAACCACACTTAAAAGAGTTATGTGATGATTGCAAAAACCGATACAATAAAAATCCGCTTCGTATTTTAGATTGTAAAGTTGATGGGAATAGCGAATTATTTCAAAATGCACCTAAAACAATTGATTATTTAAATAAGGAAAGTAAAGAACGGTTTGATAAAGTATGCGAATACTTAGATATTTTAGAAGTTCCCTACGAAATTGATAGTAGTATTGTACGTGGACTTGATTATTATAATCACGTGGTATTTGAATTTGAAGCAACAACTACTAGTGGAAAAATGGCAATCGGTGGTGGGGGACGTTACAATGGTCTAATCGAACAATTAGAAGGCCCTGCAACGCCAGCAATCGGATTTGCCGCAGGTATAGATAGACTACTACTTGCATTAGAGCATAAAGGTATAGAACTACCAGTGAAAGAAGAATTGGATTTATATCTGCTTTATGTAAATGAAGAGGAAAAGAAGTATGCTCTATATTTAACACAGGAGCTAAGAATGAATGGCTTTAAAGTAGAAATGGAAAATATGGGGCGCTCTCTAAAAGCACAATTCAAACAGGCAGATCGATTAAATGCAAAGTTTACAATTGTTCTAAATAGTGAGGAATTAAATGAAGACGAAGTAACAGTAAAATGTACCAAAACGAAAGAAGAAACAAAAGTACAATTAGATGCCTTAATATATTATTTAGACGAGAACTTAGCAGAAGAAGACTTCGATTGTTGCTGCGAAGGAGAATGTCATCATCATAATGACTAGAAAGAAGGATGAATATGAGAAAAGTATATTTTAAAGATTTAAAAAAGCATTTAGATGAACAGATTACTTTAGATGGTTTTATAGAAAAAATCCGTGACTTACAATATGTACAATTTATGATCTTAAGAGATGGTACTGGACAAGTACAGGTTACCATTGAAAAAAATGAAGAAAACAAGTCATTAAACGATATTGTTTCCTCACTTACTTTAGAGTCCACAGTGAAAGTAGTAGGGAAATTATTAGATAGTCCTAATGTAAAGCTCAATGGAATGGAACTAATTCCAACAGAAATTTCTCCTACTTCTAGCAGCAAAGCAGAACTACCAATTGATATTAAAGATAAAGGGAAAGCACTAAGAGAAACACGTTTAGATTACCGGTTTTTAGACTTAAGAAGAAATGATAATCATTTGTTTTTTCAATGTGAAACAACTCTAGAACACGCTTTACGTGAATACTTTATAAAAAACGACTTTATCGAAATCCATTCTCCTAAAATAGCAAAAGGAGCTGCAGAAAGTGGAGCTGAGGTCTTTAAAATTGACTATTTTGGGGAAGAGGCCTGTCTTTCACAATCACCACAATTCTATAAGCAAATGGCAATCGCTGCTGGATTTAATAATGTATTCGAAATAGGACCTGTATTCCGTGCCGAAAATTCTCATACCTCATATCATGCAACAGAGATTAATATGGCAGATGCTGAAATTAGTTACATCGATTCGGTTGATGAGGTAATGTCTACAGAAGAAGCTTGGTTAAAATATGGAATAGATGCTTTATGGGAACAATATGGTGAAAAGATTGAAAACACTTATAAAGTAACAAAGCCAAATACAGAAGTGGCCTTTCCAAGAATTACTTTTAAGGAGGCCAAAGAAATTCTAAGAGAAAAATATAGTTTTGTCGGAGAAAGAGAAGATGATTTAGAACGTCACGAAGAAAAACTCCTTTGTCAATATGCAAAGGAAAAGTACAAAAGTGATTTTATCTTTATTACAAAATTTCCATTTGCCGCTCGTCCTTTTTATCATATGTTAGATGAAGAGGGGTTAACTGAAAGTTATGACCTATTATTTCGTGGAGTAGAAATTACAACAGGAGCACAAAGAGAACATCGTTATGATATATTAAAAGAACAAATGATCAAAAAGGGCGTAAACCCAGAAAGCCTCGATTTCTATTTGGAATTCTTCGAATATGGCTGCCCTCCCCATGGGGGATTTGGCGTTGGTATTGCCAGAATTATGATGCAGCTATTTAATATAGATAACATCCGCGAAGCTACTTTCATTTATCGAGGACCTACACGTTTGAATCCATAAAATATATAAACAGGAGCAACCATAGTTACTCCTTTTCTTTTTTTTAACTTTATGTTATAATTTACTTACTTTGAAAGGGGTGCTATTATGTTTGTAGATGAAGTGGAAATTAAAGTAAAAGCTGGAGACGGAGGAGACGGTTGTACTGCGTTTCGTCGTGAAAAATATGTAGCAATGGGCGGTCCATTCGGAGGAAACGGTGGGCACGGTTCTGACATTATTTTTAAGGCAGATAGTGGACTTCACACGCTTTTAGACCTTCGTTATCAAAAACAGATTAAAGGAAAAAAAGGGGAAAATGGTAAAGGCAAAAATCAACACGGAAAAGGAAGCGAACCAGTAATAGTAAAGGTTCCATTAGGAACGGTTGTAACTGACCTTGACAGTGGCTTTATTTTAGCGGATTTAAAAGAAGCAGATCAGGAAGCAATCATTGCCAAAGGTGGTCGTGGTGGCCGTGGTAATACCGCTTTTAAGACCCAAACAAACACAGCACCTGATTTTTCTGAAAATGGGGAACCTGGTGAAGAAAAGACACTAAAAGTGGAAGTGAAAATGCTAGCAGATGTAGGTCTTGTCGGTTTGCCAAGTGTTGGGAAGAGTACAATCATCTCTTGTGTATCCCGCTCCAAACCTAAAATTGCCGCCTATCATTTTACAACATTAACTCCAAATCTTGGGGTGGTAAAGGCCGAGAACAGTGAGAGTTTTGTAATGGCAGACTTACCTGGTTTAATTGAAGGAGCCAGTAAGGGAGATGGATTGGGAGATAAATTTTTAAGACATATAGAAAGAACGAAAGTAATCGCCCACGTGATTGATATGGCAGCAACAGAAGGAAGAGATCCCTATGAGGACTATCTCCTAATCAATAAGGAACTAGAGTCATTTAACAAAAAACTTCTAAAAAAACCACAAATTATTATTGCCAACAAAAGCGATCTAGAAACATTTGAAGAAAATTATCAAAATTTTCTAAAAAAAATGGATCCCTCTATAAAAATTTTTCCAGTTTCGGCAGCAACCAATACGAAAGTTCAAGAAGTTGTTAATTATTTAGGCACTTTATTAAAGGAACTACCAAATACACCATTATTTCAAGATGAAGAATTTGAAAGTCATGTTTTATATACGTTTAAAAAGGAAGAGCCTTACACCATTGAAAAAGAGGCAAACGATTTATGGGTGATTAAAGGGGAACAAGTAGAAAAATTATTTAAAATGACAAAATTCTCATCTGAGGAAGGAATGCTTCGTTTTGCAAAGAAACTAACAAAAATGGGAATTGATCAAAAATTAGAAGAGTTAGGTGCCAAAGAGGGAGATCAGGTGCGAATTCTAGACTTCTATTTTGACTTTAGAAATTAAAAAAATAAAAGAAAAATGATGATACAATCACTTTTCTTTTATTTTGAGAAAATCTCCAACATTCAAATTACAACAAGTACCAGCAGGAAGTACAAAAGTATAATAAACTTTTCTCTTAAAAAGTATTCGTTTTTCACTTTTTAATCTTTTGTAAAGGTATAGAATATGATAATCTTTATCTGTCATTACAACATCAACCGCTTGGCAGTAAAAATAAGTACTAAAATACCGCTTTTTAGGGTAACAAAGACCAGTAGTAACAGTATCTAAGTACCACATATAGCCTTTAATTCTTTCCCACTTTTTTGTAAGTACTCGAACGGCTATTTTCTTTTTATCAATTACTATATACATAACACGACAACTCACTTTTATAGATATCACTATATCATATTTTCATTAAAAATGACAAGATAGTTGACAAATAATTAATCTTTTGATAAAATAGCGCAGATAAAAAAAGGGGGATATATTATGAAAAAATATAATCAATCAATCAACTATTGTCTACCATCAAATACTACACCTTTGAGTAAAGAAGAGGAAAAAGAAGAAATCAAAAGGATAAAATCAGGAGATAGAATATCAAAGGAACGCTTTGTAGAAAGAAATTTAAATTTATTAATTAGTATAGCAAAAGGATATACAACAGAAAAGGCAGAGTTAGATGACCTGATTCAAGAGGGTTATTTTGGTCTTGAAAAAGCACTAGAAAAATTTGATTTAAATAAAGGAGTAAGATTTTCGACCTATGCTATAATTTACATTAAAAAAGAAATGCAAAAAGCAGCTAGCGCAATGAATAGGGACCTTCAAATAGGGATTAGTAGAGAGGAAAAGATTGTAAAATTAAATAAAGCAAAAGAAAGCTTACAAAATAAACTTGCTAGAAAACCAACAACAGAAGAAGTGGCTCAAAAAATGAATGTTACACCAGCAAGAGTGAAACAAATAGAAGGGTCTAATGAAATATCTTATTCGCTAAAAATGGAACAAACACTCCCCAATAATGAGGGATTCCTTGGCGAATTTATTGCAGATAGTAAAGAGTGCGTTGAAGATAAAATAATGAAAAAAGAAATGCTCCAAGAAGTTTATAATTTAATTGATAAAGGCTTAATTCCGGAGATATTAGTTCTTCGCTATGGTATGGGGTATAAACAAACAGAAATAGCGAATATGTATGGAATAACCTCTGAAGGAGCTAGATGGCGCGAAAAAAGAACTCTTGAACGTGTAAAAAAGATAAAGGAGGTACAAAATTTGGCAGACTATCTTGATACTTTAGACAGTATGGCAACAACAGACTATACAAATAAGGGACCAAGATTAACAAAAACAAGATAATGTTTTCCTTAGCATATATCTTTCAAAAAAAACAAAAATATGATATTCTAAATATAGTTTTTAGAAGGAGGAAAAAAAAGATGAGTGGACATTCAAAATGGGCAAAAATCCATCGTGCTAAGGGGGCGGCTGATCAGGCACGTGGTAAAGTTTTTCAGAAACTTGCTAAAGAAATTTATGTAGCAGCAAAACTAGGGGTTCCTGATGTAGATCAAAACCCATCATTAAGAATGGTTGTAGAAAAAGCAAGAGGGGCTAATATGCCAAAGGACAATATTCAAAAAGCAATCGATAAGGCCAAAGGAGCCGCAGACAATGAAAACTATGAATCCATTCGTTATGAAGGATATGGGCCAAACGGAATTGCAGTAATCGTTGACTGTCTAACAGATAACAAAAACAGAACAGCAGCAGAAGTTAGAAACTGTTTCAATAAACGTGGAGGGAACCTAGGGACAAGTGGTTCTGTTAGTTATATGTTCCGTCGTACAGGAAATATCGAAGTCCCAAAGGACTATGATGAAGATGAAGTTATGATGGTCTCTGTTGATGCAGGAGCAGAAGATTTTGAAGTATTAGAAGAGTCTTACCTAATTACAACGAAGCCAGAGAACTTTATTAAAATAAAAGATTGCTTAGAGCAAAACGGAATTGTAGATTTTTTATCAAGCGAAGTAACGTTCACACCAGATAACTACATAGAATTAGATGAGGAAGCAAAAGAAAAGGTTTACAGTTTAATAGAACAATTAGAAGAATTAGATGATGTTCAAGATGTTTATTGCAACTTAAAAGATTAAAAATTATCTAAACTTTACTATGCATAAAACTTCTTTTGTATTAATACTTGAATATCAAAGCAAAATATGATATAAAATAAAAGTAGTTATAAATAAAACAAAAGCGAAAGACGGGAATATAAGGAATTCATAGAGAGCTTGTGGTTGGTGTAAACAGGCAAGGAATTATATTTCGAATCACTTTCAAGTGTGCTTTGTGGCTAAGACAAAGCCGGTAACGCGTTATAGTTTTAAGTGCATAAGTCTATGAATTAAGGTGGTACCGCGAGAAATTCGTCCTTAAGGAATAGACTTTTTTTTGGAAAAAGAGGTGAAAATATGTTATTACAAATCATATTATTAATAGTTGGTTTTATTGTTTTAATTAAAGGAGCAGATGTTTTTGTAGATGGAGCTAGTGGGATTGCCCGTAATTTTAAGGTATCAAAAATGCTAATAGGACTGACAATTGTTGCTTTTGGAACGTCAGCTCCAGAGTTTGCAGTAAGTGTAAAATCATTATTATCTGGTAGTGGAGATATTGTTTTTGGAAATGTAATTGGTAGCAACATTTTAAATATTCTATTGATTTTGGGAGTATCAGCCTGTGTTCATACATTGACTGTAAAAAACAATACCGTAAAAAAGGAACTACCTATTACTTTATTAATTACTACTCTAATGGCTGTGCTATTAAGTGATCATTTATTTGATAAAAACTTATCAAATGCTTTTACCAGAAGTGATGGCGTTGTACTCTTATTATTTTTCCTAGTTTTTATATACTATTTAATCTCAATGATGCGTAGGAAGGTAGTAGAACAGGAGGAAGAAGAAAGTATAAAGTTATCGAAAGCCACCATCTTCACCATAGTTGGTATCATCGCCATTGTATTGGGAAGCAATCTAGTCGTAGATTCAGCATCTGCTTTAGCTACAGCAATTGGCATCAGCGAGAGAATGATCAGTTTAACAATTATCGCACTGGGAACATCACTTCCAGAGTTAGTAACCAGCGTAATGGCAACAAAAAAAGGAGAATATGATATTGCAATCGGAAATGTAGTAGGAAGTAATATATTTAATATTGGTATGGTAATTGGACTTCCTATTACATTATTTGGAGGAGTAAATAATTTAACATTTAACTCTATTGATTTAATAGTAATGATAACAAGTGCCTTTTTACTTTTCTTATTTTCTTTTAAAGATTATAAAATCAGTAAAAAAGAAGGAATCAGTTTTTTAATACTGTTTGCTTTATATTATAGTTATGTTATTTTTGGATAAAATGAAGAAAGAAGGTAAAATATGAAATTTGAAAAATTAGAAACACGTAAGATAAATGAAATAGAAAAAAGTTTTGTAGAAAAATGGAAAGAAATGGACATTTTAAACAGATGTATTGAAACAAAGGATAAGGAAAGAAGTTTTGTATTTTATGATGGACCAATTTATGCCAATGCTCGTCCTGGAATCCATCATGTTTTTGCCAAAACAATCAAAGATTCTTTTTGTAAGTTTAAAACGATGCAAGGGTATCGAGTTTTAAGAAAGATAGGGTTAGACACTCACGGGTTACCAATAGAGGTAAATGTAGAAAAAAAATTAGGTTTCAAAACAAAAACAGATATTGAAAAATTAGGAATCGAAAAATTTTGCGAAGAGTGCAAAAAAGAAACAGCTACCAATATTGATGAGGTGAAGAAGGTAACAGATATGATGGGGCAATTCATCGATTGTGAAAATCCCTATGTTACCTGTAGTAATGAATATATTGAATCAGAATGGTGGCTTGTAAATGAGCTAAACAAAAAAGGGTTAATTTATCACGGAAATAAAGTATTGCCATACTGTCCAAGATGCGGGACAGAACTAGCATCACATGAAGTTTCGCAAGGTTATAAAGAAGTATCAGTAAACACAGTAATTGTTCCGTTCAAGTTAGTAGGAGAAGACACTTATGTTTTAGTCTGGACAACCACTCCATGGACTTTAATGGCCAATGTAGCCCTTTGTGTTAACCCAGATTTAGAATATGTTAAAGCATTAAGTAAAGGTTATCATTTCATTGTTGCAAAAGATTTGATAGAAAACGTTTTAGGAGAGGATTATGAAATCATTAACACTTATAAAGGAAGCGAGTTAAAAGGATTAAAATATGAGCAATTAATGCCATTTATTAATGTAGAAGGAAAAGCATTTGAAATTCTTTCAGACTCTTACGTTACAGCCTCAGACGGTACAGGGATCGTGCATCTTGCTCCAGCATATGGTGTAGATGATAATAGGGTAGCACAAGCAGCTGGAATTACTTTTATTAATCCAGTTGGAAAAGATGGTTGTTATAGCGAAGGTCCTTGGGAAGGAAAGTTAGTAACAGACCCCGAATTAGAAATCGAAATTATTAAGTATTTAAAAGGTGAAGACAAGTTATTTAAAAAAATAAAGATGACTCATGATTACCCACATTGTTGGAGATGTAAGCAACCGCTTATTTACTATGCAAAGCCAGCTTGGTATGTTAAGAATACAGAATTTAAGAAAGAAATAATAAATGAAAATCAAAAAATCAATTGGCACCCTTCTTATATTGGTGAGAAACGTTTCAATAATTGGTTAGAAAATATGATTGATTGGGGAATATCCAGAAATAGATATTGGGGATGCCCACTGCCTATTTGGGTATGTGATTGTGGCCATTTTGAAACAATTGGCTCACTTCAAGAGTTAAAAGAAAGAGCTCTAGAAGAAATCGATATAGAAACTTTAGAATTACACAGGCCTTATGTCGATAATATTCACATCAAATGTTCAAAGTGTAGTAAAACAATGCATCGCGTTTATGATGTAATGGATGTTTGGTTCGATTCTGGTGCAATGCCCTATGCTCAATATCATTATCCGTTTGAAAATAAAGAACTATTTGAGTCTCAATTCCCAGCAGATTTTATTGCTGAGGGAGTAGATCAAACACGTGGATGGTTTTATGTATTATTAGTGTTATCGACATTAATTAGTGGTAAATCAAGTTTTAAAAACGTAGTAGTAAATGATATGATGTTAGATGCTTATGGTAAAAAAATGAGTAAATCCGTTGGAAATATTATTAATCCAACCGAGATTATGACACAATATGGTGCTGATACCATTCGTTTCTATATGTTATATACATCACCAGTATGGACACCGCTTCGCTTTGATGAAGTTGG
Organism: uncultured Bacilli bacterium; assembly: GCA_910583685.1. GTDB lineage: Bacteria > Bacillota_I > Bacilli_A > RF39 > UBA660 > MGBC119817. Next base: position 1,288 of record CAJTXY010000019.1, on the reverse strand, counting down.
AGTTAAAGAAGTATATTCTAAATATATTTCAACATTTAAAAATGCTTATTCTTTTTTTGAAATGTATGCAAATGCTGATCATCTAGATCCACGGGAATATAGCATTAAAGTAGAAAACAGAGAGCTCATCGACAAATGGTTGATTTCCAAACTGAATAGATTAGTAAAAGAGGTAACATTAGCCTTAGAAGAATATGATTTAAATAAGGCTACAAAATTGATTATTCCTTTTCTAAATGATGATTTATCAAATTGGTATATTAGGAGTAATCGAAGAAGATTTTGGGCTAGTGATCTAACAGATTCAAAAAAAGCAGTTTATTTGACTACTTATGAAGTCTTAGTTACATTATGTAAATTATGTGCCCCAATCACACCATTTTTAACAGAGGAAATTTATCAAAAACTAACAGAAGATGAGTCTGTTCATTTAGCAGAATACCCAGAAGCAAAAGAAGAGCTGATTGATGAAAAAGTAGAATTACAAATGGATTTAATAAGAGACATTTGTTCGCTCGGACGTTTCGCTAGGGAAGAGGCAAAAATAAAAGTGCGTCAGCCAATTCAGAAACTATTGTTACCAGCAGCAGACAGAAGTATTATTGGAGAGCTCTTACCAATTATTATGGAAGAGCTAAATGTAAAAGAAGTAGTATTTCAGGATGATATGAGTAAATATTTAGATTATATTGTAAAACCGAATTTCAAGGTCTTAGGAAAACAATTAGGTTCTAAAATAAAAGAGCTGCAGCAGAAAGTTCAAGCTTTAACAAAAGAGGAGATTATCAAATTGAAAAATGATAGTCTAACAATAAAACTTAAGGAAGAAGACTTTATTTTAACACAAGATATGGTACTCATTACTTTAAAACAAAAGGAAGGCTATTCCTCTAGTAGCAATGAAAAAACTTGTGTTGTCCTAGATACCAATTTAACAGAGGACCTAATCTTAGAGGGATTAGCAAGAGAATTCATAAGAAATGTGCAATCGCTTAGAAAAGAAGCTGATTTTAATATTACAGACCACATCACTATATATTATGATGGTGATAGCACATTAGAAAAAATGATCAATAATTATAGAGAGTTTATTGAAAAAGAAACACTTGCGGATAGCATAATATATAAAAAATTAGAAATTGAAGTAACTCCATTAAATGATATCAGTGCTAAAATTGAAGTAGAAAAAATAAATTAAATAAAAAATAAGTTTTCCATAATGGTTAAAACTTATTTTTTATATTGATATCATCAACTTTTGAATGTAAAAATTGTTAATAACTTTGCA
>CAJTXY010000018.1 GCA_910583685.1 uncultured Bacilli bacterium | reverse complement strand
TTTGATTAATTACACTTTCACTATCAGATTCATATTTTTTATCTTTATCTTCTTGAGATAATCTTATGTAGATTCCAACATTGAAATCTTCTATTGTTAGGTAAGTATTATACATTTATTATGTTTATCTTACTTAGTTAATTATGAGAAGCTTTCTATAATAATGATTTTGTATGAAACTTACAAATCATTAATTAGGAGAAACATCTCTTTCTTCTTTTATTATCTCTCTGATTAAGTACTCTAAAATAAGATCTTTTAATGAAATATTGTTTGAAATAGTAATCTCCATTATTAAATCACCTATTTAACTTTATGCACAAATTATTTGATATTGTTAATTTTCTATGAACATATTAAATTTATTATTTAATTTAGTTTATAAATATTATTAATTTTTATAGAGTTGCACCATAATTACTAACTTTTTACTCAAGAAAAAAGAAGACCTAAATCTTCCAATATTACTATTTCTTCTACACTTATAATTAATTCATATAAATAATAGTATGTTGCTTTTAAGCCTTTAGTTTATTAATTTCCCAAATAATTATTTAGTAACTCTGTTTTTGTGCATTTCTAAATATTGATGCATTTTTTCATTATAGTGTTTCTCATCTATACTAAATTTTTTAGTACCATACTGAATTATATCTTCAGCAACCGAAAACCCATCGTTAGAGTCGGCTTGATATTTTTTGATATCTGTATCAATACCAAATGTTAAATACTTTACATATTCAGTTTGTTGCTCATTTAATTTATGTGAAATAATTAAATCTTTATTATTAAAATAAATTAAACCATACTCAAATAGTTTATCATGATTTGCACATAACCAAAATCCATTATTTTCATCCACAATTTGCTTTTGTTTTTCTTCCTCAGATAAATTACTATGTATTATGTCAGTTACTCTATGGATGTGGGATCCTATAATAAGTTTTTCTATATCACATCCACATAAATAGCATTTTTTCTCTTTAAATTTTTGGAGTAAATTGTAATGATATTTTTTGGAATCTCTTTTTGCAATACCCTCATGATTCTTTTCAAAATCCATTCTACCATCATCTATAATTACACCTATAGATTCTAATATATATTTATTAGCTGGATCGACATTGGCTAAATGATTAGGATCAGTTTCATTTACATTATATATCTTGATTGGTAAGTCTACTAGTTTTTTTAATGCAAGACATATTGCTGTAGTTTCACGTCCATTGGCACCATAACTTTTTCCATACACCGATATTTCATCTTCAGTTTCTTCGAATAGTGTTGATGAGTTCCCTGAGTTTTTTTGTTGCAAATTTAATCTAAATCTTCTCATTTGTTTAAAGTCTAAAAACGGGGTCCTAAAATCATAGTCTGTCTTATTTGAGGGGATAACTTTGTCAATATTTAAGATCTTTATACCTGCAGTTAATAATACCTTGTATGCAAAGACGGTATAAGGAGGATGAGCAACTGAGACATCTCTAATATAATATTCGAATTCTTTATTACTACTTTTTTCCTCCAAATAGTGTTGGTAAGCAGTAGGGAAATTCTGTAAAATAAAAGAGTTTCTACTTGCATTGCTACATTCTCCACTAAGACAAATATACTTTATTACCTCTTTATTTTTTAATTTAATGTATTGTCCTGTATTATGACCTCTTTTTTCTTCAACAATTTGAAACTTGGAACTACCAATCGAATAATGGCAAATATCTTTTAAGATATCATCTGTTAATTTTGGTAATAAGTGTGTTGGTATATAAAATTTATTCATTTTCATTCACCTCATAATTTATTATAATCACTTCATTTCTATTTTTCCTAGCTTTACCTTTATATTCAATAGTTTTAAAATGATTATTCTTAATCCAATTTATCAATATTTTATTCTTTCTACCTTTATATTCCAAAACATTTGAAAGCATAAAGTTGATACCCTTTTTATGTAAACTTTCTAGATAATTTAATAATCTAATTTCTTCTGCTTCGTTCCATCCATTAAATCCCCTTTTTCCATCATTATAACTTCCTAATGTAATTAAATACGGAGGATCACAGTACACAAACGTATTTTTATTTATATATTTATTGAATTTTACAAAGTCTCTAGAATAAAATGATACATTTTTCTCCTTTAAATTTCTACAATATGAAATTAGTTTTTCTAATAGTTTGTCATTAAATCCAGCTTGTCCCACAGGATTGTTATAGTTATATGAAGAGTTAAATCTTATTTGTTGTTGAAACCCATATAAAACCAATAAATAAAGTAATTTAGGGTTTCTTTTTTCTATTTGTGTATTGTTATACAATTCTCTAATTCTAAGATATGATTCTTTATCACCATATTTGAGTTTATATTTTTTTATCATATTTGTTATATATCTATAAATTTCAATAGTTTCTTCATTTTTAAACGTCTCTAATAATTCTTTTACTTTAAAATTACAATCATTATAGATAAGCTGCTCACATTCAAAGTTAACTCCTACATTAAATCCACCACCAAATAAATCTATGAATCTATCAATATTCTTAGGAGCATTTTCCTTTAAGAAAGAAATCATATCAGCTTTGCCACCAATGTAATTCAGCGGAGAAGCATAATTCACATCTGTATCTTTTTTTTCAATATAAAATAAATATTCATAATGATCCTTTTTATTCTCTGCTTTACTATTTAAATATCTTCTATATTCAATTTTCTTAAATAATAGTGTTTCTGGTTTTCCATGCCTTTTTAAGACACTTTCGATATATTCTTTTGACATAATACCATCAGAACTATAACTAATTATTATATGTTTAAAATTAGCACGTGCCAGTAATTTTTCAAATGCAATATGGACATAACCATCTTTTGAAAACTTACTTGTTAATTCAGAAGTATCTCGTGCTCCTGTTACACCTTTAATTTCAGGATTATCATATAAAGCTATTGTTTCTAATAAGTGGTATTGTACTGAATATTGGTTTTTGGTGTATGGGGGATCCAAATATAATATATCTCCACTAATATCGGTTATTAACTCTTCTATTTTTTCATTGTAAACTTCATTATCAAATTTTGATTCTAACTTTTCCATTTCTAATGGAATAAATTTCATTTGTTTTATTGCTCTTGGATCCCATTTTTTTAAGTAAGCACCATATACTCCAGCAATATTTGCAACTTTAGAAATCGATTCTAGTAAACATGCAATTAAATAATAATACTCTCTGCTATCTATTTTATTACTTTCATACCACTTTTCTATAGTAGTTCTAATATAATCGATTCTTGCCGCATTTTCTGCACTAAAATACATTCTTTCAGATCCACCAGGAGAATAGTTGTTATATATAAAACCTTTTTTTTGATTTTTTATATCATTAAAAACTATAAAAGGATCCTTTCTTAATTTTTCAAATTTCATATCTGGAGTATTTAGTTTGGCCTGGCTAATAACATAAGCCGAATATAAACTATCATTGGAAATAATTTTAAATCTATCCTTAAAAAAATTTCCTACTGTAGAAGTTCCACTAAATGCATCAAAAAAGGTATAATTCTCCTTATCTATATGCAATTTTATAATTAAGTCGTTTATTTGATCGACAATTTTACTTTTATTCCCAATATACCTCATACATATCCACCTATATTAAATCTTTTTCTATTAATATCATTATATCATATTATTTAATTTAACGTAAAAATAGTTTAGTATATTTTTATCCAATCAATGCTATATTATAAAAGATAATTGGTGTTTCCCTTATTCATAATTTATTTCTAAAATTGCCTTTGTTTTTACATTTAGCTATTAACAATGATAACTAAACCCTCCTCCTCCTGCATTTATGTGATTAGATATTACAATTACGTTAGGGTCATTTCCATAGGCGTCTAGTATTCTTTTAACTCTTTCGTCCCTATCTACTGTCTCATCAGTATCACGTACAATCGTTGTTGGAATTCCAAGTTCTTGTAATCTCTGATACATATATTGGGCTGCTTTTAAATTCAAGTCTTTTTCTCTTAAACCGTTTGCAGTTGCCCCTGGATCAGCACCTCCATGACCTGCATCTACTACAATTCCCTTTATTGCCCTCTCATTCATTCTTATCACCTCTATTATAAGATATGAATATCTGGGCGATTTGTGAGAAATGTTCTTTTATTTTTTATACGATATATATTTATTACTTGTTTTATATACTTCTACTTTTTTACACATCCTTCATAAACTGTTTTCTGCACTTAGTGTAAAATTCACATTTTTATAATACGTTTTACATTTATATTCCTTTATTGACATAATGGATTAATAACGATACTTTTAGGGTACTTAACACTATAGTAAAACTTGCTTTTATTTTAATCACCCACTATGACAACCCTACTATTTCCAGAAAATTTATATAATTACTATAGCAAAAATCTAAAATTGTTTTCTTTGCTAATATGATAATGACACCTGCCAATCTTAGCCTTATCATTATTGATTTTTACACTTTTTCACAGGGTATTTGACAAAATTTGACTTTTTCATCAGGTGATAGGTTGGCAATTGTCTTGACACTTTTATTTCATTTAAAACTTTTTTCTTTAAAAGCAGTATACCTATAGGAGGTATTTATCAATAGGAGATTATATAAAAACAGAAGCTGGGGCTCCTGCTACTTATAATTTACTTTTTGAGTGAATACGTTTTTGGTAGTTCTTCTAATAAAATGTGACCTACTTTTTCCCAGCCCTCTCTCCAATCATAACCTGCACGCAACACTTGTTTGTTATTCAACTCTTCCATCGTAATATCTTTATTATGATATGACGGAAATAATATTTTTGTCTCCACATTATCTCCTAAGTTTGATAATCTATCATCTATTTGAACATCTGCTTTTAGCAAGTGCTTACTATTTGTAAATATATATTGACTTGGATTAATAAAAGGCAACATAGTATATAAATAATCATATTTATTTTTAAATAGTTTTCCTGATTCTTCTATATTAAATGGATCAATACAAGAAGAGGTTGGATAAATAGTATATAACTCCTGTGCTAATTTTAGCGTTTCCACAGCACCCGGTAATAATACTGCATCTTCATATAGATTTCTTCTATGTAAGAATTCATTAAACTCTTGAAATTGTTCTTTCGGAATTACTGCTTCTTCTATATAATAATTTGTAAAATCATCTATCTTATAGTCTGCCCCTAAAAACTCATTAATGGCAGGAAGAAAGCCAGGAAAGCAGACAACATCATCAATGTCCAATAGCAAATCTTTTTTCTTTTTCATTTTTTTCACCTCAGATTAATTGTTGCTGCTAGTATAACATAGTTTTTCTTCTTTTCAATTACTTTCTAAATTAATTTGAAAATAAGACTTTTTCGGATTTATACTGACGAACTATAACCATTAATATGAGACTAATAGTTATTATTGTTGATATCATCATCAAGAAGATATATAGAAAATTCATATTTCCATTTGTGATATCGCTAAACAACAGGGTGAAGTTTAAGAATGGAACAAGAGATGATACTGCACTAATCTTAATATCCATCATAAAGGCAATGAAACTTGGGAAGAAGGAGATAAACGTGATTGGCGTTAGAGCACTTTGAGCTTCTTTAAAGGTTTTTGATTTACTGGCAATGGCAATACATAAACCACTGATTAGAAAAGAGTAAGATATAATCACTAAAAGGGCATAAACTATGGTAGTAACAGATGGGATTAAATTTACTTCTTCATAAATTGTAAACATATTTCTGGCAATAGCAAGAGAAGCTACCATTAGAATTAGACTAACGATTCCAGTTACAATCGATGATAGAGATACACTCAAGAATTTTCCAACAATAATATCTTTACTCTTAATCGGAAATGTTAGCAAGGTCTCTAGTGTTCCACGCTCTTTTTCTCCTGCTGTTGCATCTGTTGCAGGGTATGTTGATGAGATGGTAATTGCCATAATGATAAATAGGAAAGCATAATTTGTAATATAATTGGCATAAAAGTTTTCTTTTTCCACTACTTTTTTCTCCACAGTAATAATATTTAGTACTTCATCTTGAGGGATGTTTTTATTATTCAAATATGTCCCTTGCAAATACTCTTTATAAACGGCAAAATAGCCTTCTACTAAAGCTGTAGCATAAGTAGTGGTGTCATTTTCTTCTCCATTTAGTATATATTTACTTCCAGATTTTGTAACATATAGGTCAATATCTCCCTTTTTATATGCCTCTTTTAGCTCTTTTTTACTTTTTTCCACAACTTTTATTTCTGCTTCTTTCGCTATATCTTTTTCTTCTTTACTTAATTGGTAATCAAAACCAATCGTATTATAATCATTTACTGATTTATTCACTTCTGACTCGAATAAAGCTGATAGACCGATTACTAGAAGGGGGATCATAATCGGTACAATTAACATCATCGCAAGGGATTTCTTATCGCGAAATGTTTCTTTTAGCTCCTTTTTCAAAATATTTAAAATATTACTTCTCATTTTTACCTCCAATTAACGCAAAGAAAGCATCTCTCAAATTCGTGGTTTTTGTCGCTTTCTTTATTTCTTCTGGCGTTCCTTCTTTGATTACTACTCCTTTATTAATCATTACCACATAATCGCAAATATTTTCTGCTTCTTCCATATAATGCGTGGAATAAAGAATTGTTTTACCTTTCTTTTTTTCATCTTTAATGAAATCTAAAATGATTTGACTAGAAATAATATCGAGTCCACTAGTTGCTTCATCTAGGATATAGTACTCTGGATTATGAACTAAGCATCTTGCAATATTTACCCGTTGCATTTGACCTGTTGAAAGATTTTCAATTCTTTGATGGAGAAAACTATCCATTTCTAAAAGCTTGGTTATTTCCTTGACTCTTTGCTCCATTTTACCTTTTTCCACTTCATAAAAATCGCAACACATTTTTAATAGTTCATAAGTAGTAAGGGTACGATATATCTTAGTATTTCCAGATAAATATGCTATTTTTTTCTTAATGGCTAGTTCGTTGTCTTTATAATTTAGACCATCAAAGTCAATTACTCCTTCTGTTGGTTCTAATATTCCTGCAATCATCCGAAGCAGAGTTGTCTTCCCAGCACCATTTGGTCCTAAAATACCCACTACTTCCCCTTTTCTTGCTTTAAAAGAAATACCATTATCTGCATAGAACTCTTGATGCTCTTTTTTTGCGTTTATTTTTACAAATTTTTTCTTTAAATCTTTTGCTTGTAACATACTACTCTCCTTTTATCTAACTGATTATTATTATACCATAGATTAATTTTTTCTATTTAAAAAGTTTTGAAACTTTTTATTTCAAAACTTTAAAATTCCTTTTTATTTACAATTTTCATTGATATTAAATAGGAAATGGTGAGTAAGATTATAGTAGTGATTGTTGCTAATGGCAACCAATTATTTTCTAATATGGTTAGAAGCTCTTTTGACAAGCGAATATCTAGTTTGTCTTTTAATAGACTTACTAATCCTGTAAAACCAAATACTCCTACTAGTATACCAATTCTTCCCTTCTCAATTCCAAATTTGAATATAAAAGGATAAAGAACAGCTTGAAAAATAGCAAGTGCGAAAATGCAGCCGAAAGATGAAAAGATTAATTTCTCTAAGTTTAGATTACTACTTATGACTCCAAGGGCACTTGTTAGAATGCTAAATATTACTACTACTGCTACTAACATCCCTAGATTTGCCATATATTTTGCTCTTACTAAATTTTTTCTTCCTGTTGGTAAGCTTGTTGCATAGGCATTCCAGTTATTGTATTCATCATAACTAAATGTTGTCATAAAAAGCATTGTACTTAAAAATGCTGGTATAAAAATTAGGGTATTTTCTTCCTTTAGGGCAATTACTAAGAAAACTAACAGAAAAATCATACTTAGTTTTATACTTCCCTTCATCATTAACAAGTCTTTTTTGATTAACCCCTTCATTACGCTTCCCCCTTTATCATTAGAATCATCAATTCATCAATACTTATTTTGTCAACTACAGAGTTTTTATATTTCTTTTTCATTTTATCTCTGTCTTTTATTAAAATTTCATAATCATATTTATTTTTACGATAACGAATGATATCTTCCTTCTCAATTTTTTCAAAATCATTGATATCGCATTTCAATATACCATACTGGTCTGTTATTTCATCTCTTCTTTGATTCAAAATCACCTTTCCCTCATCCATAAAGATGATATGATCAGCGATAGACTCTAAATCACTTGTAATATGAGTGGAGAATAAAATGGTATGTTCCTCGTCTTGAATAAAATCTAGAAAAATATCTAAGACCTCTCCCCGTACTACTGGGTCTAGACCACTAGTTGCTTCATCTAATATGAGTAGCTTAGGATGATGGGCAAGTGCTGTTGCGATTTCTAGTTTTTTTCGCATTCCTTTGGAAAATGTTTTTATTTTCTTTTTTGGCTCTAATTTGAAATCTTTTAGATATTGTAAGAAAAGAGGCGCATCCCAATTTTTGTAAACGTCTTTCATAATCAAATTAATATCACTTGGTGTTAATATTTCTGGAAAGAAGATATTATCTAAGACCAGTCCAATATTTTCTTTTATGTCTTCCTCTTTCTTGCTACTTTCCTCACCAAAGATTTTTATTTTTCCACAATCTTTGTTAATAATTCCTAATATAGACTTAATTAGTGTTGTTTTTCCAGCTCCATTCTCACCAATTAAGCCAATTATAGTTCCACTTTTTAACTCTAAACTTTTTATACTTAACTCAAAACTGTTATCATACTTTTTTATTAAGTTTTCAATTTCTATTATATTTTTCATTCTACTCACTCCTATAGAAAAGATCTAACAAATCTTCTATCTCCTCTTTTTCAATTTGGTATTTTTTTGCTATATCTATTATTTTTTCTATATAGCTTTCCATTTCCTTTAATTTCTGTTCTTTGATTAATTCTAGATTTTTTGGTGCCACAAAACTTCCTTTTCCCTGTACCGTGACGATATAGCCTTCTTGTTCTAGTTCGTCATAGGCTTTTTTGATTGTCATCACGCTGATTCTTATATCTTTTGCAAGGCTCCTAATCGAGGGAAGAGAGTCTTCTTCTTTTAGTTCGCCTGATATAATTTGATTCATAATAGTGTTTTTTATCTGTTCATAAATAGGAATACTACTGCTATTACTAATAATTATTTTCATACTGCCTCCTAACTGTTATATTTATGTTATAACAGTATATAACATTTGTCAATAAGAAAAAGACTACTTATGAATAGCCTTTCTTTTTATTTCTGTTTTCTTCGTTAGCTTCTGTTGCTCTTTTTGATAATTTTCCTCTTCTTCCTCTGCCTGTATTCTTAAAGAGGCTACCTCCCACCCCCACAATTCAGGAATATCATTTATTTTTCCAGAACAACTTTTCAATTCATCCCAATTTTCTTTTTCTAGTGCCTCTGCTTGATTAAATAAATAGGCTGCTCTCACAGAGTGAAAATTTTGCATTGGGTAGTCTTCTTTTATAATACATTCTAGTTCTTTTTTTAAATATTCTGGTCTTTCTAGTTTTATTATTTGTCCTGTTTCTTTATCTACTCTTACCTCATTTGTCTCAATTCCTAAAAATAGTTCAAGCCAAAATGCAACTAAATGGCGATGGCAAAAACCACTGTTTTCCTCATAACATAGGAAAATTGTATTATTTTCTAAGCCTTCTAGAACTGATCCTGGGTCTAGCTTTTTTAATACTTGGTGATAAAATTCATAAATATAATACCTATTATTCTCATCTTCTTTTATCTTTCCAATATTATTATGCCACACTTCCCAAAATGACATTTTAGGTGCAAAATAAGAAAGATTTTTTCCAGAAAAGTCTGCACATTTTCCTCTATCTCCAGAGATTGATACTATATTTCCTATCTTGCAATTTTGATAGTTGCCTGTTAATACTATTCTCTCCATTTTCTTTGCTCCTTATATTATAATTCCTTATACTATTATTTTTACAAATAATATATAACAATGGATTCATTTTTAAAAGTGTAGGCCATCATATTTTTATATTATACCATAAAAGACTGTGATTGCTATATAAATAAGCTTTTCAGTGCCCAAACCCTCTAATCTATCTAACCTTACCTAATGTTTTTTGTTCTACTACTAACTTCTGGCAGCACCGTCAACCGATAAAATCTCCCCTGTAACATAGCTTGCCATATCGCTTGCTAAGAATAAGAATGCATTAGCAATATCTCTTGGCTCTCCAATCCTTCCTAGTGGAATTGTCTTAATTAATGGTTCTATCATTTCTTTTGGAAGAGATGCTACCATATCTGTGTTTGTAATACCTGGTGCTACTGCATTTACACGAATGTTAAATGGTGCAAGTTCACGTGATAATGATTTTGTAAGTCCATTTACAGCAAATTTACTAGCAGGATAGCCCGCTCCAGATGGTTGTCCATAAATACTTACCATCGAAGAGGTATTTAAAATGACTCCTCCTTTGTTTTCTTTCATAAATGGAACAGTTGCTTTTGTCATATTAAAAATAGCATTTACATTTAAGTCCATTATTTTTGCAAAATCCTCCGCTGTTGTTTCTTCTATTTTCTTATTTGCAGAAATTCCTGCGTTGTTGATTATGATATCAATATGTCCGTATTTACTATGTATTTCTTCTATCACTTTTTCCACATCATTAAAATCAGAAAGATTAGGGTAATAACCACTTACTTCCATCCCTTCTTCCTTTAATGTTGCTAACGCCTTATCTACAGTTTCCTTTCTAGAACCAAAAAGAACTACCTGTGCTTTATTTTCATAGAAAAGACGAACTGTCTCTAACCCAATTCCTCTCGTTCCTCCTGTGATAATCGCTACTTTTCCTTCTAACATATTTCTACCTCCTCATATTATGTTTATTATTTTATCATATTTTATCCCATATTTCTATATTTTTTTATTGGTGTACTCTATTCTTGCTGAGCTTTCAAATACCTCTTCTGTCCTATAGCTTCCATATAGTTCTCCATTTTCTATAATACTTAAGTAATCATTTAATTCTTTATCTTCTATTTTTTGATAACCTTTGGTTTCTAGATCCACAAACTCTGTACCTTCTTTTCGAAATTGAGAAAATGTCAAGTCTGCTAAATAGTATTCCCCTCCGATCTTATTGCTAGGTACCATTATAAAGTAGTGTTTATATTCTAAGTTTAAATCTGCTGTACTTATTAGTCTTACTGGAATATGTCTTGCTCGTAACTCCTCCAACAAATAACTGCTATATACTTTACACATTCTTTCTTCTGTCAATCCATTTAAACTATTTTTGACTACAGCAATTGCTTTTTCTAACTCTTCCTCATTATCTTTGCCTGTTATATTTTTTATCATATCATATAATTCCATTTGATTCTTCCTATCTTCTAACATTTTTCTTTGTCAATACGATTTCTTCTCTATCATTTGGTACTATTACATTTCCACTAAATACACTTTGAGCCTCTTTTTCATAAAGTTCCTTTTTATTATCGTGGGACTCTTCTGTGTGATATAGAATTAGATTCTTTACATTTAGTTCATTCATTACTTTAGCGGCACTTAGAGCGGTAGAGTGATTTTTCTCGTATGCATGAAAAATGTTTTCTTCCTCTTCTAGACAAAAAGCTTCATGCATAACATAATCTGCGTTTTTTACCCTCTCATACAGTGCTGAATTTAATGTTTCATCTCCTAAGAAAACAAAACGGTTTTCGTCAAGATTACATTCAAAGCCAAACTGTTTCGTTCCCCTTGCCTGTATGTCGAAAAACTCATACTCGATGCCATTGATCGTATGTTTGTCCCCATCATCTAGTACAACAAAATTAGTGTTGTTATAAATTATATCCATTAACTTTGGCGACAAGATATAACTTGATACTCCTTTAATTGCTTCATAAACGATATCATTACAATAAACGTTTATTTTTTCCTTTATCTCTTTGTGCATAAACATTCTGCTCATTTTCTTAAACATCCAAATCAGTCCTAAAATATGATCAGTATGACTATGAGAGATGAATATATCTTTGATTTCTGTCAGATCTATATCAGCCTCTTTCAGCCTTCGTATAATTTCAATACTTCCTCCAGTATCTACTAACAGTATTTTCCCCCCCCCAATATTTTGAATGATAAAACACGTATTATATAAATTTATCGTTCCACCATTTCCTGTTCCAAGCATTGTTATTTTCGTCATTGTTATCACTCTTTCTTTTAGTTTATTTTCTGATTTCTTTTGGTGATGATATTTGTCATAATCACAAAGCCAATTGTGAAGAGAATAACTACTCCCATATTAATTATAATTGGCATGATACTATCTATATTAAACCTTTCCGTCGTCTTTAGCAACTCATTTGTTTTAATATACCAATATGATGGTAAAATATGAGCGATCAGCAAAACGGACTTCGGTAACATTTCCATTGGAACAAAGGCACCACATAAGAAACTGCATCCTAAAGCTATAACATTTACAATTCCATTTACAGTATTTTTGTTTTTTATAACATTGGCAAGTAGGAACGCAATAGAGAGTACGCAACAAGAAAAGATAGCAGTGTTTAAAATATAGAATAATCCGTGAGTTGTAAACATTACCCTTCCTACTATTATCATACTGAGTAGAATATAAAATAGCCAAAGAACGAGAGCGAAAAGACCATTTGATAGTAACAATTTTTGATTAAATTTTTTATAATTCATACTACTTACAATTGTTCGTCTTTTTATTTTTTCCTCGTTGAAACTAGAAAGTATCAAGCATATTACATATATAAATCCAGCTAATAATGCGTAGTTTAAGAAGTTATAGTAAAAGGTTGCTTTATTTAAATGCGAAGTATCTAAGTTCGATAAAATTTCTACTTCAGATTTTTTATTTAAAGTATCATTCATATATTCTACTAACTCTTCTTCTGTCGTTGCTACTTTACTATAAGCATAGGCTGTCTCTAGATATCTATTTAAAATTAATTCACTTAAACTAGCATTATAGTCTTTTGTACTCTTTACTGTTATTTTAGGCATTTTATGATTTAGCAACTCTTTTCCAAAATCCTCTGGAATAAAAATTATGTAGCTGACATCTCGATAAAATATAGCGTCTTCTAAATTTTTTCCCTCTAAATCTACAAATTTGCAATTTCTTTTCATATAATCAATTAAATTTCGATTGATTCCTTTTGGATTTTCCCTACTAACAATATAAATTGATGGTTTCTCCGCTGTAAACTGAGTAGGGTTATCACTTGTTTCTATATTGAAACCTGCAAAGATAATTAAGAAGACAGTGTACATAATAATGGGTGCTTTTGATTTATTTAACACTTTTAAAAATGCTTTAAATACTGTCATATGATTGCCTCCTTAAACTGATGATTGAAATTGTAAGCATTATTCCTGAAAATATGAAAAGACTTATTAAATTTGAAGTAAATCTATCTAGGGTATTATAGTAATAAAGTGAATAGAAGCCATCGGTAATCATCGCTGCTGGATTTAATCTATTTATTAAAGGAATATTTTTATCAACTATATATTTCATTGTAATTCCCATCATTCCTGATAAAAAGCACCCTAGCATTGTTACCGAAATAACGATACCTGTTTTTGTGTTTTCTGATGTTTTAAAGATAGTTGCAATTGCTAAGCCTAATGACAGACCGGCCAAGCAGCCAGCTAGGGTTAGGAAAATGATGTATGACAAATTATCTCCATAGTCTACTTTAAGTATAAAAATAGTATAAAGAAAAAGAAGGATGAGACCAATCATCTGTGTAATATAAGCGGCTAAAGTACTACTTAGTATTAGTTTTAATTTGGAACAGGGGCTTACTGCTACCCGCTTTCCTTTGTTGCTCATATTAGCAAGATTACGGTTCAGTGCAACCATTCCCAAAATACCGCCATAAAGACAGGTCATTGCAATTAGGGTATAAAATTCTATCATTGTATAACTTAAATGATCATCTGAAATATCTTGAATTTTAAATTCATCTCCCCATTCTTTTAAAATATTTTGATAAATAGTAGCATACCAGGGAGAGAGGTTTCCTAAATCTTCTTGGGTTTGTTCCGTTAAATACTTTCCTATCTTTGCTTCTGTAACCTTTTTTATGGTTTCTTCTTTTATGATAATTTCTTCTACTACTTGCTTTATGATTGTCTGATTAATTCCATTTGTCATCACTACTACTTTAGGCGTTTCTCCTGGTATTAAATATCCAGCGATTTTGTCATCTTTTAGTAACTTTCTTGCTTGTTTTTCTGTTACATATTTGGTATTAAATAGGTGTTCCTCATTCTTTTTATTACTAAGTACAGCGATAGTTTGCTTCAATAGTATACTATTATTATACTTTTCATTTTTAACAACTGCTATATTGATGGTATCTAACTGTTCACTTTTTTCTATATTAGAAAAGGCCATATGAAAAAAGGTTCCCAGAATCAGTGGGAATGCAAAGGTCCAAAATATTAGTGTTTTATCGCGGAAAAGTGTTTTTAGAGTATAGTTAAAATTATGTTTAAACATTAGTCTCTTAGTTCCTTTCCTGTTAGTTCTAAGAACACATCATTTAATGTTGGCCTTTCTGAATATATCTTATTGTAAGAGATTTTTTTCTCTTTTAAATATTCGATAAAATCTACTAAATTATTTTTGCCTTTTTTATAAGTAATGACTAAAGTATCATTTCCATATAGAACTTGTTCTATATTTTTCAATTTTTCTATTTTTTCTAGGGCTTCTTTTTTTAGGCTGATCCCTTCTACTGTTACTTTTTCTTCAATATGAGCAAGACTTTTTAATTCATCACAAGTACCACTTGCTAGAATACGACCTTTATCCAAAATAATAACACGGTCACAAAGTAGTTCTACTTCTTCCATATAATGAGTGGTATAGACGATAGTCGCTCCTTGATCTCTTAGGGTTTTGATACCGTCTAAAATATTATTTCTACTTTGTGGATCTACCGCGACGGTTGGTTCATCTAAAAATATGAGTTTTGGCTTGTGTGATACTCCGCAAGCAATATTTAAGCGTCTTAGAAGTCCTCCCGAAAGTTGTTTAGGATAGAATTTCTGAAATTCTTTTAATCCTACTAGCCTTAATGATTCCTCAATATACTTTTCACGAGTTGTTTTATCTTCTATATACAATCCGCAGAAATAGTCGATATTTTCATATACTGTTAACTCATCAAAAACTGCCACATCTTGAAAAACTACACCAAGGGACTTTTTGATATCATAAGCATCTGGTCTCATTTCTTTACCGAAAATTTTGATACTACCATTTTGAAAGTTTAAAAGGGACAGAATACAATTTATCGTTGTTGACTTTCCACTACCATTTGGTCCTAAAAGTCCTAATATTTCCCCCTTTTTTACGGAGAAAGATAGGTCATCAATTGCCTTTAATGATTTGTACTTTTTGGTTAAGTCTTTAATCTCTATTACATTTTCCATTGCATCCTCCTATTTCTTTTCAAACAATTCTTTGCCAACTCCACATTTTGGGCACTTAAAGTCATCGGGTATTACTTCTCCGTAATAAACATAACCGCAGATAGTACAGATCCAAGCAGTGCGTCCTTTTTCTGTTGTTACTTTAATTAAGTCGTCTTTATGTTCTTGGTAATAGCTATAGCTCATTGCTTCTTCCTCTTTAAAAATATCTGCTTCTATTAATTTACCAATAAATAAAGTATGGGTATCATTATCGATAGAGTCTATCGTTTCACAAAACATATAACCTAGTGAGCTATTGATGATGTTTACACCCTCTAATTCTGTTACTTCTATATTTTCAAACTTGTTGACATCTTTCATTGACTGCATACCAAAGGTTTTGATAATATTTCCATCTTCTTCTTTTCCAATAACAGATAAAGCAAATCTATCATTTTTCTTCATTAATTCATTGGTATAATTTGTTTTCATCACAGCAACGGCAATTAGTGGATTATCTCCTGCACTTATTTGTGAGACTGCATCTACAATACAACCTCCATTTTTTGTTGTTAAAACGTACATTCCTTGTGTTATTTTTCTCGTTATCTTTTTATTTTTCAATATTATTTTCCCTCCTTACGAAACTATTTTGCTTTTTTAATAGGATGTCTAATTACTGTTTTCAGTCTATCTTCGCTTACCCTTCTTGGATCACTTAAATAAATTTCATGATGATAGCGTTTTTTTGTGATGTCATGAGTATAGCCTAACTCCTGTGCAAAATTATGCATTAGTTCCACTGTCTTTGGTTCATTGTCATAGGAACCAATATGCATACACTGGACACATTCTCCTTCCTCGTATGAAAAGAATTCTACTTTTGAAAAATCAAGGCCTTTTTTCTTAGTTACCTCATTTTTTGCCCAGAGAAAATCCTTTTCCGTTACAAAATCCGGGAGTCGAATTAGGGAAATAAACTCTAGACTTTCTTTTTTATTATAGTCTATTGTATCACCCATTCCGTCTTGATACCAAAGACCTTCTAATGGGGGAACTACGTATTCAAAATAGCCATCTATTTTATACTCTTTCTTATGACTCATTTTTATAGTAAAGGCAATTGCATATAAAAGACCAATTGATTTTTTATATTCGCCATCTTCCTCATTAGGATTTCCTTTTCCCCTTACTGCTATATAATTCATTTTGGGGATAGCAACGATACTGGGTTTATTTTTAGGCATATAAAATTCTTTATATTCTTTTTTATAATCAAAAGCCATTTTTCTCTCCTTTTATTTTCATTATTGTACTATCAATACATTTTTATAAATTTATTTAGATTTTGTAAAATTAGCTATTTTCCTTCTTTTTTTGTTAGGTAAATCTCTATATGTATCTATGATGATACTTTTTATTTGTTCTTTACTTTCTCCATCTTCTACAAAATACATTGGTTTTGCATTTTTGTAGGGGATCGCTTCTTTTAAATTGTACTTTTCATTTCCTTTAGTTTTCTTTACTAATAATCTCTCGTCGTAAATTCCACCAAATAAAATATTATTATAATATAAAAGATACTCTCCCATCATTGCTCTAGCTCTAATATTATCTAAAAGTGATAATCGTTCTAGACATAAGTCTTTATATTCTTTTGATGTTGCCATTTTCTTCTCCTAAAATTATATTCGAAATTTTCCAATTGGAATTTCTTTTCCTTGTTCTTCGTTTATACGGATTACCCTTTCGGAAAAACACTCCCTTACTGCTCCTTTAGTATTTATTTGATCTAATTCTATTTTATCATCTATTCGTTTTCCATAATAGTTTATTGCATCCTCTTCTCCATAGGTATACCAATTGTCCAACCGTTCTTCCTTGGCATTTAGATCTATTAACTTTCCGCACTTTATAGCTTCCATTAACTCACTATGACCTTGTATAAATCCTGATTTATACAAGGTAAATTCATTTGTTATTATTTCTTTCATCTTTCTCTTTCCTTTTTATATTTTTCTTTTCTATTATATCATAATGAGACAAAAGAGAAAGAAATTTTTTTATCAGTGATTCTTTTATTGAATAGTGCTTTTTAATCTTGTCTTACTTATTTTTTCATATAGCATTTCTTTTTTAGTAAAAAGATATTTTATTGCTGATAATAGATAAAGAATAAATGTCATACTTATCATTAATAATCCTACTAATCCTCTTATTGGGCTATTTGGAATAACAAACGTCATATAACCAAGACTAAATGGGATTATTAAATAAATTGCTAATGCTAAACATTTTCTCAATAGTATTTTTATCTTGTTAATTTCATTATTCTCATCTCTTATTTCAATATTTAGAAATTTTTGTGCTGGCGTACTTCCCCTTAGGAATAGCGGAATTACTATGTAATAGAAAACTATAAAGGCAATTGATAAATATATTTTATTATGCTGAAAAAATACCATCATAAATAAATTTATTGGCATAAAGATAAAAGAATCAAGTAAAAATGCTGCACTTCTTCTGAGACCTGATACCACCTTTCCTTTTTCTTTGGCTTTTTTATTAATCTCATCTATTTTAGGTACAAAATGGGTAATTGGGCTGCTTATGTAATAGCCGAGAACTCCTCCTAAAGTATTTAATATTAAATCATCAACATCAAAGAGACGATACCCTCTAGGGTAGATAAAGTAGAGTCCACTTAACTGTGTTAGTTCAAAAAATAGACTCAATAGGAATGAAAAAATAATTATTTGTTTTCTATTACATTTAAAATAATAACGAAGGAATACTCCAAAAGGAAGTGTCAAGAAAATATTAAATATTGGCACATAAAAGTATGACTCTTTCAAAGCCTTTAAATAAGTAGCAGGATTTGTTATATCAAATGATGAGTGCTTTAGAAAATCAAAGGCAAAGTCAAATGGAATTAATTGCATTTGAGGGCTTGTCATTTTAGCTACTTCACTAATTTTAGGAAGGGGAAGAATTACTAGGAAATAGGCACATAATAAGTAATAAATAAAAAGGTAGGTAATGATTGATTTCATAGGAGAGATGGAACCATATTTATGGTACTCTCTTAAAATGAAGGGAATTGTAAATAAGAATGCTACTATAGGAAAGAGGAAGGTGGCATACTTAATTACTGTCAAATAACCCATAATTTTTCACCACCATTTTTATTTTTTTATTTTATTATTATATACTATTATTTGGATTCTTAAACTTACAGTTTCGTCACTCTTTACTTTTTACGAATTTTTATTACATCGTCTTTTTCTATGGTTCCTATTAATAAAGAAGAATTTTTATCGTGTTTTTTTCTATTGTTCTCCACTTCATTTTCATCAAAATTTGCATAACAGTATCTACAAAAATGACTGCAGGAATTATATGTTCCTATGTCCACCATTTCTACACATTTACACTTTCTTGCAGTCCAATTCTTATAAGTCTTGCCAGTAAGGCGGAAAGCCATCTCGTGAGAGAGACACTCACCTTTTTGAAAACCATACTCTACTAAGTTTCTTTCTTCAAAACAAGTTTGTACTGTCATATTGTGACTTTTGGCACTTTTGCTAAAGCTTTCCCCTATGCTCCGAAAATCCTCTTCATTAAATTCACGATACTGTATTATATGTGCATTTTTTCTAACGTTTTTATAATTATCTAAGAATGATATAATAAAGTTTTCTACATAGCCATCCAAAAGATTACATAGTTTATCGAATGCTTTTATGTGATACTTTATGTTGTACTTTTCACTTAAAAAAATTGGATCATAGCGAATAAATAAGTGGTCTATTCCTACTATTTCAGATAACTTTTTGATGGTTTTTATGATTTCTTTTTTATCCGGCACATTTGTTTCAATATCATTTTTATATGGTGTCAAAGTTACTTGAAAGATAATAGGCTTTTTTATTTCTTTTAAGAAGTCTAAAATAGGAGCGGGATTTTTCGTACAAAAAAGGATGGCATCGACATCCTCAAAATAAATTCTACTTACTAATTTCTTATTAAAAGGGTTTCTCACATCTACAAAACCCTCTTTGTACCGATTGATAAACCACTCTGAATAAAAGGCTACAATGTCTGTTCTACCACTTACATTTAAAATCATATTGTATTCTTAATTCCATTCACTGACTCGTTATTTTCTATGTAATCATCAACTAAAATATGATGATATTTTTCTTTTATATCTCTAATGTAAATATCTTTATCTCTTCTTTTCATCCTTACTACTCCCGCTTCTTTTTTATTTATTTTATTATAGCATATAAAAAGACAAATCATCATTTGATTTATCTATTTTTAATCTAGAAAGTTATATCTTTTTATTCTTACTTTGTTTTTATAGTTTATGATGCTATTGTCATTACAGAGCGTATTAGCATAATTGGCACAAAAAGAATGATTACTATGATTGTTAAAATAACACCTATTATAAGAAATCCAAAATCTTTTGCTTTTTGCATCATTACAACTTCCCTTCTATAACTTCATTATACCTTAAAAGTTTTCTTTATAACATTACAGTTTTGTTAGGTTATTTATTATTTTCTACTGTAATATCACCACAATTATTTTTTAGTGTTAGCGTAGTCTTTGCTGCACGAAAGTTACGCTCTATATCTGTATCTCCTAAATCTGTTTTGGCATCTATATAGATTTCATTGGTAGAACCTATATCAATACTACCAAATGAGTTTTTAATACTTGAATCTCTATTAATATGAAGACTTTCTATTTCAATGTCACCACAATCTTCTTTTGCATCAATATAGTTTAATACTTTTTTAATTTCAATATTTCCATAATTATTTTTTACTATGATGTCCTCTACTTTTCTAATCTCAATATCACCACAAGACTCCTTTATATTTGCATATTTTGCTTCTCCAACCTTGATATCTCCATAATCGTTTTTTACTGTTACTTTTTTTCCACTGACGATAGAAACATCTCCACAATCTTCTTCTACTTCGATCGTTGCATATTTAAAATTATCGATTCTGATGTCACCATAGGCATTTTTCACCATTATTTTTTCCTGATAATTTTCTGGTAAGTAGATTTCTACTTTATTTTTTTTCATATTAAAACATATGCCAATGCAGGCTTTTTCTTGAAAGTGAACCGACAACTCCTCACTTGTATTTTCTACTTTCAATTCTTTTTTCTCACCGAAAACTACTACTCGAACTTTACCATCATTTGACTTTTTAAAGTAAATATCACTAATATGACTATCTACTTTTATATTATTGAAATTAGCATCGTACTTTTCGTCAAAAATTTTTGTTGTACTTATTTTGTTAATCTTAAAAAATCTAGGTCCTCTCATTTTTCCGTCCATAAACATAAACATAAATCCAAGCAAGCTGATGGCAAGTATGGAAAGTAACACAATTAGTGTTATAATTAATCCTTTATTTTGCATTATTTTTTCCTCCTAACATAAAGAACAATTTGATAATCTCTTCTATTAAGGCTGCCACTACCCATAATATCCAAGTGATGTGCCATGCAAAGGTTACAAAACTAATATATAAATAAATTATCAGGGTTATCATATCAATAATCGTCTTCACTTGTTTATAGACTTTTGGCTCTTGTTCTTCTTTTTCTTTGTTCTTATCCTTTTCACCATAGACCATATTCACATAAATAATTACATAAGTTCCAATTCCACAAAAAGCTAGAAAAATACCTGTTGAGACAATAGGATTCATATTGAAAACTGGGATTGTAATCATAATCCAAATAACAGCGATGAAATAGAATAAAACGCCAAGGGCAATTCCTGTACCTTTTTTCTTTTTATCTATGACATAGTCCTCTTTTATATTTGTTCCTTCATAAGTACTTTTTTCCCCAGTTAAAAGTTCATCTGCGGTAATTCCATATAATTTACAAAGAGGAACAATTTTATCAAAATCAGGTGTACTACCATCTGTTTCCCATTTTGATATTGTCTGTCTTGTAACATTTAACTTTTCTGCTACTTCTTCTTGGGATAAATGTTTTTCTTTTCTTAAATTTAGGAGTTTTTCTCCAATTGTCATTTTCTTTCACCTCGTCTTTATTATATACTTTCTTGTGGTTGCATTCTACCAATTTGAAGTGGAAATTTGTCAACTAGACTTAACATCACATAAAAAACAGTCTGTTTTTAGACTGCTTTTTCTTATTACTTATATAATGTGTAATTACCTTGATAAATTTCCTCAAACTTTGTAAGTTCTTCAAAATCTTTCGGAATGACAAGACAGGTATTCTTATTAAACTTATGAATTCCTGCTTGTTCTAGAACTTGTGCTACAAAATAACTGCATACATACCTGTTTTTTAATGTTATAGGAATACCAAAATATCTTGGAATTAAGCAGAAGAAATCATATTTATAAAGTCTACTGTTCATCTTCATATCATTTAGAATACTTTCTACATTTTTATATTGTTCTTCTGTTATTTCTATTTCATAAATCTTACATTTTGTTTTGTTAAATACTTTGAAAAATTCACCATTTTTATCATCTATTGTGAAACCTGCATTCCAAATTGCTCGAAGTGTCTTTCGTCCAAAACTATACACTTTATTGCAACTTTTATCTAGGCTAAGTCCAATATGACTATACTCAGAACGTGTTGCCAATTTAATTAGTTTGGAGGGAATCGTATTGGTATGCATTAGTAGTACATAAATTTTTTTCATATTACTTCCACACTGCCTTATTTTGTCTAAACTAATAATATCATAGTTTTTAATATTTAAAAAGACGATTTTATTCGCCTTTACTTAGTTTTACTTTTGTTTTATGTTCTTTTCCTTCTCGGTTATAGGTAATTTCTATTTCTTCTCCTACTTTATATTTATAAAGTTCATAACGTAAGTAGGCAGATGACTCTACTTTTTCCCCATTGATTGCTATAATGACATCGCCTTCTTTTAAATCTGACTTTGCGGCCCCTGTATTCTCCACTACTTTTACAACGATAACGCCTGAGGTAATACTATTATCAATTTTATAAGAGTTTCGATACATTGGGTTTTCTGTTACATTAATCATATTAATTCCCAGGATTGGCCATTCTATTTTTTCGCCTTTCTCTAAAGAATCAATATGACTCATCGCATATTCTATAGGAATTGCAAATCCCATACCTTCAATTTCTTCTTGAACAAGTTTCATTGAATTAATACCAATCACTTCTCCATTTGAATTTAATAGGGGACCTCCACTATTTCCAGGATTGATGGCAGCATCTGTCTGTAATACTCTCATTACCCAATCATTATTGCTTGCGTTTCCAACGCTAACTGATACCATTCTGTCCTTTCCAGAAAGACGTCCGCTTGTAACACTTCCACGATAATTATACCCTAGCGGAGAGCCTACTGTGAACACGGTATCACCAAGACGCATTTTTGTAGAGTCTCCAATGGCAGCGACTTTTTTGACTGCCTTTTTAGGAATGCTAATTACTGCTAAATCTAAGTATTCATCACTTCCTAAGACTTTTCCTTCTACTTCTGAATCATCTGATAATACAATTTTTATAGAATCCATTCCTTCTATTACGTGATGATTCGTCATAATATAACCCTTATTATCATCTTCCTTATAGAAAAATCCTGTTCCTGTAGATGAAGTTTGCTCATTTTTATACCCTTGAATTAAAACTACAGCATCATACACTTTCTCTACAGAGTCTGCAAGAGAGCCATCTTCTAATATTACTTTACCATTTTCTTTCACGATTGTTGTTTTTAGTAAAGAGTCCATAATGGGAGTAAACTTAAAAATACTAAGTGTTAACACCGCTCCAATTATAAATGATCCTATTATCACAAAAGCTGTTTTAGCATTTTTATTCATCGATATCTACACTCCTTTCAATTGTGGATAGTTCCTTCCAGTTTTCAGGGAAGCCCATCAAATCTAATATTTTGTCAATAGAAATTATTTTTAAATTATAGGAAAGGTTATCTATCACTCTTTCTAATTCTAAGGTCATATTTAAGAAGTCCTCATACTTTAATACTTGCTTCATAATAATAATTAAGGCAAATAAATCGTTTTTACCATACTTATACTCTCCATCTTCTTTTTCCAATTTCAATAGTTGATGATAGACTGTATTTTCAATATCTCGCTGTGTCTTATTATCATAAACAATATCTTCATGGGCACAAAGGTTTCTGTAATTTGCAAGAATTGGTAAGTATGTTGTCAATTCTTCTATTGTAACGTGATAGATTTCACAGATCTCCTGTTGGTCTTCTTTTTTTAGGATTGTGAACATTTCACTTACAATTCCAAATGATAACACTTTTACTAAAATCCACAATGGAATATAACCATAATTACTTACATAGTGCTGTGTTGCTGTATGTTGTGCCCCATTCACTCTAATTTGTCTTTTCATTTTTTTAATTAGGTCGTTTACTTGACGACTTTTTTCTGGTTTACTTGTAAAGTTTTTACTCTTTAAGTAATCTTTTTCACGATAACCATATTTTTTTGACAATTGGTAAGAAGTGATAGATTTTAAATTGTTTTCTATAATTAGTAGATTTTTAAATAAAATATTTCGAAATGCTCGATCAAACAGAAAAAGGCTATAGAGTTCTTCAAATTTTGTTCCTTCTATAAATTGCTTGTTTGAATTAGCTACCATAAATGGCATACGATAGCCGCTTAAAAAGAAATAGTTTTCACGCAGGAGGACTTCTTTTGCAAAGTCTTCATCTTCAATCACTAGTCCCTTATGTTTTAATATTTCTATTTGCTCTTCTAGGTTTTTAAACTTTTTTTCTATCATATTATCACCTATAGTAAATTATACCATAAAACTTACTATAAAAATATGAAAATTATCTGAAAAAGCTTTTATATTTGGACTTTATTTCTCCTGTATAATTTATTTCTTTTTTCTCATAATAAAATTAGGTGATATTATGTTTTATAGATATGAAATTAAAGATGTTGGAAATGAAGATGTATTATACTTGTATTTAACTATGGCCTATGAATTTTCCAAAGAATTAGGTATTAATGCGAGTGATGATGATATTAAACGTCGAACTCGAAACTTTGTAAAAAATAACAATATTGACTTTAAAGGTCATAAAGCTTTTTTAGTTATTGATGGTATTATTGTTAAAACTGTCGATTTGGAAGAAGAGGAAGAGGAGATTGAGGTTATTAAAGAGGATCACGATTATAGTGATGCCCATTATTTAGTAACAGTAGAATTAGATGATCATATCGTTGTTGAACTAACGCTTAAGGAATACCTCCTAGGTGTTTTGGCAACGAATGCAAATATGGAAATGGAGTTAGAAACACTAAAATCTCTTGCGATTTTATATCGAACTTATGCTTTCAAAGAGATGGATGAGGAAAAGAAGATTATGGCTGTTAATCGTTTTCAGATTTATAAACCTTTATCCTATTATAAACTTGCTTGGATTAAGGATTATAACTCTACTTATCACAAATTACTTCGTGCGGTTGAAGAGACTGATCGTGAATTTGTGGTTTACGATGATCACTATATAACACCTTTTGTTCATATTTGTAGCAATGGTTATACATCTGTTGATCCTGCTTACTTATATCTTGAATCAAGACCAAGTTTGTGGGACTATGCTTCTCCTCAATTTATGAAAATCACTGATTATAATTATGAACAATTGGAAGGGATTTTTAATATAAAAAAAGAAGAGTTTACTAATATGGAAATCTTATCAACCTTTCCTAACAATCGAATTAAGGAGATCAAAGTTGGTAATGAGATTATGGATGGCGTTACTTTTAAAAAGCTTTTAAATCTTCCTTCCGATGATATTACCATCATTATGAATAAGGACCATATTCGATTTATCACTAGAGGATTTGGAATTAGTTTAGGACTTAGTCAATTTGGTGCAAATGAGATGGCGAAGAATAATTGTAGTTATACTGATATTATTCGTTATTACTATCCAAGTGTAGTCATCAAGCGTTTTGTTTAGGATACTTCGGTATCTTTTTTTATTTCTTTGATATACTCAATTACACCATTTGTTATTACTTTGGCTACTTTTTTTTGATACTTTTCTGTTTGTAATAGATAACGTTCATTTGGGTTAGATAAGAAACCACATTCGATCAACACCCCAGGGACTCTCGTATTTCTATATAAATATAAGTCAGTTGTAATTAGCTTTCTCTTGGTATAGGTATCTTTTCGAAAATTTTCCATAATTTTTTCTCCAAGTATTTTATTTTTAGGATTAATGGCGTTATAGAGTACTTCTGCACCTTGATGATAGGCATTATTATACCAATTTAAATGGATTGATAAGTAGAGATCACTTTTTACTTTTTGAATGAATAAAATTCTGCGGTATAAGTCTCCTCTTTTTTTACCACTATCCCATTTGCTTGATAAGTCTTCATCTTCGTTGCGAATTAGATATACTATTGCCCCTTGCTCGATTAATGTATTTCTTAATACTTTTGAAATTTCTAAATTTAAATCTTTTTCTAGAATATTTTGATATCTCGTTCCTGGATCTCTACCACCGTGGCTTGTATCGGTTTTCCCCAAAAACTATCATTTATACTAAAATTATTAGGTTATATTATAAATCAAGATTCCACTCTAATCTGATTTCCCGTGTATTTGTTTCCTTATTCAGCTTACCAATATATATTTTTTCAATAAATTCATCAACTATTATTTTATTTAGTTCTTTAATATTTTTATATTTTTTAAGTATGCTCTCAATATCTTTTGAATTTTGTTTTCGTGATTCAGTCTCTCCTAGCTCGTTTTCAATCTCTTCAAGTCTAGTTTGATAACCCTCAACATCTTTTGTATATTCTTCTCTTAACATCTGAAAATCTTCTTCAGAGATGACACCTTTCATCTTATCTTGATAAAGATTTTTAAAATATAATTTGCTTTCGTTTATCTTTTTTTCAAGATTTGCTTTTTCTTTATTAAGATTAGTTATGATTATATCTTGGTTATTTTCTTTATTAAGTTCTTTTTCTAAATCACTTTTTAACAATGCTTCATTACATTTTTTTAATAATTCATTGATTGCATTTAGTACATATTCTTCTAATAGCTCAAGTCTTATAGAACGATTGTTGTCGCAAGTATGATATTTTTTATTACCTTTGCATTGAAGATATGCTCTTTTTTCTACTTTTCCACCTGCACAAGTAATGTTGCATTGGTTTCTCATAAATATTCTTCCACATTCTTCGCAATATACTTTTTGACTTAATATATGAATCTTACCATTAGACATAGGTTTCTCATGTTTACCTAATCTTTTTTGTACTAAATACCAAGTTTCTTTATCAATGATTGGTTCGTGTGCATTTTCAGTTCTACACCATTCAGACTTAGGAACTTTCTTTGATTTGTGATTTTTATAACTAATATTTGTTCTTTTTCCTTGTATTAAATTACCAATATAAACTTCATTTTGAAGCATTTTAGCAATCGTATCAGAAGTCCATATACCAGTTGTTTTATAATTAAAGTTGCAACAAACAAAATTACTCCCAATAGATTTTTTATAAAGAGATGGACATAGTATATTTCTTTCATTTAGACTTGCACAAATTCTATGATAACCAATTCCCTCTTTATATTTTTCAAATATCTCTCTTACTACATAAGCTACATTTTCATCAATTATTAACTTGTGTTTATCATTTGGATCTTTCAAATAACCATAGGGAGCAAAACTTCCCATATATAATCCATCTTCTCTTTTGTTCTTTAAAGATTTCTTAACATTATTTGATAAATCCTCTAAATACCATTCATTGACAAGTCCATTGATTTGTCTTGATTTTTTATTCGCTTCATTATCAGTATCAGCATTATCTACAATACTAACAAATCGAACTCCCCATTCAACAAACTTATTATGAAGATATTTTTCTATTACTTCCATATCTCTTGAAAATCTACTTTGGGTTTTACATAGAACAATATTAATTCTTCCTGATTCACAATCTTTAATCATTCTTTCAAAATCAGGTCTATAAGTTCCTGCTCCTGAATAGTCATCATCTGAATATATATCAACGATTTCCCAATCTTGCTCTAAAGCATATTTTAAAAGCATACTTTTTTGATTAGCAATTGATTCACTATCATCATTTTTGTTTTTCTTATATCTATCTTCATCAGATAGTCTACAATATACACCTACCTTTTCCATTTGCTATCACCTCAAACTTCCTTGAGGTAAAACAAACTTAAATCTATAAAGGTATTATACTTCATATTAACAATTATTTAAAGCTATGCTATTTGCATTTTCTAAGTTTAGAATAGCTCTTAACAATTTCTTTGTTAAAATATCTTCTATTTCTTTATCGGTTTTTTCTACATTATTTTTTACACTAAAAACTACATTATATACGACCTCCATTTTCTCATTCCCCCTTTTCATGTTATTTATAAATTGATTCCTCCAATCATAAACATCTCTCCTTTCTCTACATATAATCTTTCATTAATTCTTGCATTTCTTTTTCTTCTTCAGGTGAAAGTGGAATAGCTTCACATCTCACACCATCCCATAACTCTACACCATCAGAATCTTTCGTCATAATTGGACCAATATTATTTCTATTATTTTTTCTATTATTAACTCTTCTATTATGGTAGTAATTTTCTTCCATAGATTCTTGGAATTTTTTTTCTACCACATTAGCATTTGCTTTACTTACTATTTCAGGATTCAAATATATTCTTCGCTTACCATCAACATATTTGATGATAATATATTTTTGTTTTTTAAGTCTTGATAAAGAATTTGAAATTGTTTTAGTACCTAAACTTAACTCCTT
>CAJTXY010000017.1 GCA_910583685.1 uncultured Bacilli bacterium | reverse complement strand
AGAAATCAATGGAAGGAGAAGTATATGTAGCTCAAACCTTCTATAAGATGATGAAAGCCCTTGCTGTGCCAGATGATGAGAAGAGTACTTATGTAAGTGCTAGTACAGGAATTAATTTTGGATCTGCTCCATCAAACAGAAATGGAAAAGGAGTTTATTTAAGGGCACCCACAAAGAATGATGAGTACCCAGTGTTATACTATCGAGGAGAAGTAGATAATAACAATGTAAAGTTTGGAGGATTCTGTTGGAAGATTGTTAGGACTACCAGTACAGGAGGAGTTAAGCTCATTTATAATGGAGAGCCAGATATGGATGGAGCCTGTACG
This sequence comes from uncultured Bacilli bacterium, assembly GCA_910583685.1. Taxonomy (GTDB): domain Bacteria; phylum Bacillota_I; class Bacilli_A; order RF39; family UBA660; genus MGBC119817. Next base: position 31,760 of record CAJTXY010000017.1, on the reverse strand, counting down.
AATACAACAGGGGAGTCAACACAAATAGGAACAAGTAAGTTTAATCAATATGGTGATTCACCTGCCGATGTAGGGTATATGTATGGAAATCGAGATGATTATACAAGTCAAATGCAAACAAGACCAAATTGGTATTCGCATATAGGAAGAAGTAGCTATTCTCAAACTATGTTAGAAGATTCATATATAAATACAGGGGCTACTTATTATTATGGAGATAGTATAGAGTGGGATGGAAGTCAGTATATCTTAAAGAATAGTGATGGAAGTGAAGTAGTACAAACTGAATGGGGAAGTGGAACTTATGCGAGCTTAAAAGGGAAATATACTTGTTTAAGTGGAACCAATACTAGTTGTACTAGGGTTTACTATATAACATATACGAATAGCAATAATATATATTATAAGGAGTTAAGTGATAATCAAACATTGGCTGATGTGAATAAAGTATGGAATTATGGAAGTGAAGTTGTATATGAGAATGGAGTATATACAATCCAAAATCCAACAGAAGTACAAGAAATAGATTGGCGTACAAAATGGAATTCGTTAAGGGAAAAATATGTATGTCCAGATGGAGGGGTAAGTTGTGGTAACATTTGGTATATTAATTCAACTATTGAAAAAGAAATGTTTTATGTTTCAATGGAAAATGGGGAGACCTATGATAGCTTATATGAAGAGGGATTAAATAAGAAATGGATTTATGGGAACGATGTTATTTGGGATGGAAGTAAATACACTTTAATTGATACTTATGGAAGTAGTCCACTTAACTGGGAGAATGATTATAAAACGATTGCCACAAAATATCATTATAGTTGTTTTAGCACAGAAAATAGCTGTAGTGAGGTGGGTTATATTCATTACTTTAGTAGGAATGATTTGTCAATCTATCATTTAAAATTCAAAAATGGAAAGAAGTTAGAAGAAGCGAAGAGTGAGATGTTTGCAAATACCAATGATTCAATGATAAAACAAACAATAGACAATTGGTATCAAGCCCATATGTTACAATATACTGATAAGTTGGAAGATACTATCTGGTGTAATGATAGAAGTATTGATCGAGGACCATTAAAGAGTAAAGATGAAGACTCATCAATAATAACAGGAAACAATAGAACAGATTATACTTTCTTTGGAGCAGAAGGAAGAAATGTAAGAACGAAGAGTCCAAGTGTAGAGTGTAAAAATGAAGGAGATCGCTTCACGGTAAGTAGTGAAAATGGAAATGGAAGGTTAACATACCCAGTGGCTTTATTAATGGCAGATGAGTTAACGCTGGCAGGACACGGAAGGTATGGAAATATCTTCAGTTATTTATATACAGGGAGGTATAGTTGGGTTTTATCACCTTTTAGTTTTGCTAAAACTGCAAGTGTATTCTCTTTGGACTCAAATGGTGACTCGAGAGGTTCTGGTTTATATAATAGTTTCGAAATCCGGCCTGCAGTTTCCTTGGCACCTGGGACGATTATCAAAAGTGGGAACGGTACTATGACTGATCCCTATGTAGTAGATATGAGCGAGAATGAGTCTAAATAGGATCATTAACTGATATTTTTGATAAGGAAAATATCAGTTTTTTTCTTTCACCTTTGTTAAAATAAAATGGAGGTGATAGTGATGAAAGATGAGATTCTTGAATTTTATAAAGGGGTCAGTATGTATACTAATTTTGGTCCTTATCAAGAATATTTTAAAAGTTTGCCAGATGATATTTTAGAACTAATTCGTTTAATTCGATCTAATATTATTCATCGTGTAGAGTTAGTAGCGGCTTATCAGGAAGATATAAATAAAAAAGCGTTAAAGGAAAATTTCCCTTGGTATCGTTATCGGTGTGAAGATGATATTCTTTTAACATCTCCTGCTATGATGGCAGAGCTATTTAGACAAGATGATAGGGGACTTGTTTCTGATAGGGAGATTCGTGATAAAATTGTAGTCACTTGTCGTTATATGTCTGTTTTATGTGCTTCTATTTTAAAAGCAAAAGGCTATGCTTGTCGTGTTCGAAGCGGTTTTGCTCCTTACTTTTATGAAGATGTTGCTTGTGATCATTGGATTTGCCAGTATTATGATGTTGAGAGTTCTAAGTGGATTGATATAGACACTGATGGAATTTATTACAATGATCCTAATAAGAAGATGATTTTTGCAGGAGAAGCTTGGCTTTCTGTCCGAAGTGGTAAAAGAGATGTAGGTGAGTTTGTTCATGGAAGTCATTTAAAAGGACTTGCGATGTTAGCACGGGCAGTTTTTCTGGATTTTTACAGTCTAATGAATGATGAAATTTCTTACTTATTTATGCCTACTTATATTGATACAGATAAAGAATTTTTATCTCTTTCAAATGAAGAACTTGCTGAGATTGATCATCTTGCAACGCTTCTTTTAAATCCTGATCATAATTTTGATGAGATTCGTTATTTGTTTCGAAATGATCCAAAACTGAGGGTAATTAATATGCCACTTGTAGGTGATAATAATCATTTAGAGGTAGAAGCACACTAGTTGTGCTTTTTCATTGACGAATATTTTTTTCTATGTTAACTTAAACTTTATTGGAGGGAATCGTTATGAATAACAATCCTATTGGCATATTTGATTCTGGTATTGGCGGTATTTCTATTCTAAATAAAGTTTTAAAGTATCTTCCTAATGAAGACTATATCTATTATGCTGATTCTATTCATAATCCATATGGTAATAAATCCAAAGAGGAATTGATTCAATTGGTGGATGGGATTATGAAAAAATTTATGCTTTATCAAGTAAAGCTCGTGATTGTTGCTTGTAATACTGCGACGACACAGGTAATTTCTTATTTGAGAAAACGGTATTATAATATTCTATTTGTTGGAGTGGAACCTGCTATTAAAGTTGCTTATGATTATCATAGAAATAAAAACGTTTTGATAATGGCAACACCAGGAACGATTCAAAGTAAAAGATTACTAGAATTAAATCAAATCTACTCTCAAGAAAAAAGAGTTTTACTTTCGTGTGATGGTCTTGCGGAACTGATTGAGAATGATAATATGGAGGCGATCCCTTCTTACTTGATTTCTTTATTTTCTCAGTTTGATAAGGAAAAAATAGATGTTGTTGTATTAGGGTGTACACATTATCCTTTTATAAAAAAGGAAATTGTAGAGGCAATTGGTCATTCTGTTATATTTTTAGATCCTTCTGTTGGTGTTTCTTTAAGAGTAAAACATTTATTGAAAGAAAATGATTTGGAGGCGGAAGGAAAAGAAGGAAAGGTTACTTTTCTCTTGACAGATCCTAGTAAGGAGAGTGTCATTAGTAAATATTTAGACTTGGAGGATTCATATGTATTATCAAGCGTTGGTGAATAAAAAACATAGGTACCAGGAGAAGATGTTTGTTGATAGAGAACTTATTGTTGCAAAAGATATTGATGAAGAAAATATTGAAATAGAAAAAAAGACTTATGAGGCCTATATTTCTTTAAAAGATTTTGTATATGAAGAAAAGGGCTATGAGTTAGGATTAGATTCTGCTTATCGCAGTCTTTCTTATCAGCAAGAAATCTATGAGAGATTTGTATCTGATTATGGAGAAGAGTATGCTAGAGGTGTTGTAGCTCCAGTTGGTGCTAGTGAACATCATACTGGTCTTGCCATTGATTTTTCAATAAAGAAAAATGGGAAATTTACTGCAGATAATTATGAACTTATGAAGGATGTTATAAGATATCAAGAAATTGTTCCTTATCTTTCTCTTTTTGGTTTTATTTTAAGATATCCTAAAGGGCGTGAAGAAATTACAGGTTATCCTTATGAACCTTGGCATATTCGTTATGTAGGAGTAGAACTTGCTACTAAACTTTATCAGGAAAATTTAACATTAGAAGAGTATTATCAGAGTCTATCGGGGGTTCTTGTTGTCAATAAAGAAAAGGGAATGACTTCTCGTGATGTAGTGAATTTGGTAAGTCAATACTTTTATACAAAGAAGGTAGGGCATACAGGGACACTAGATCCATTAGCAGAGGGAGTGCTGGTAGTACCAATTGGGAAAGCAACGCGTATTTCTGAGTACTTAACAGCAACCTATAAAGAGTATATTGCAACCTTTCAATTGGGACTTTTAACAGATACCTTAGATAGTACTGGAAAAGTTTTAGAGAAAAGTGATGTCTTAGATGATGTTGATATGAATACTGTTTTGAAGAGCTTTCAAAAGACTTATCTTCAGGAAGTACCTATTTACTCTGCTGTTAAAGTAGGGGGTAAAAAACTCTATGAATACGCGAGAGAAGGAAAGATGATAGTCCTTCCTAAAAAAGAGGTGACTATAAAAGAAATTGAACTTATGGATGAAGAAAATGGTACTTTTACTTTTCGTTGTGTTGTTAGTAAGGGTTGTTATATTAGAAGTTTAATTCGCGATATTGGAGAAAGTTTAGGCACTTATGCTACAATGCTTTCATTAAAACGAACAAAACAGGGAGAGTTTTCTATTCAGCAAGCAAATTCATTAAATGATATTCGAAATGGAAATATCTCTATCTTTTCTATAAAAGATGCACTTTCTATTTATTTACAAATTTCAGTAGATGAGGCCTTAGAAAAGAAAGTAAGAAATGGTGTAAAACTAGAAAATATATATGAAGCAGAGGGGATTTGTATTCTTCTAAATTCTAAAGGAGAGACTCTTGCCATTTATCAAGCAGAAAATGAGGTTTTAATTCCTTTAAAAGTGTTATACTCTGCTAATGATTAATATATAATAGATAATGTATATGATGAAAAAGGTATAAAATAAATTATTCTTTACGATAATGCTTGCAAAAATTAGAAATTATTAGTATACTATAAGTGCTTACTGGTACTTAGTTTGGAGATTTTCCGACTCCTTACTCAGTATTTAGTGAATATATTTAGAAAGGAAGATGAAAAATGGCTTTGACAAAAGAAGAAAAAGCAAGTATCGTATCTGAATTTGCAAGAGGAAAAAACGATACTGGTTCTGCTGAAGTACAAATCGCAATTTTAACAAAAGAGATTAATGATTTAACAGAACATTTAAAAGTACATATTCATGATTATCATTCAAGACGTGGACTTTTAAAGAAAGTTGGACAACGTCGTAATATGTTACAATACTTACAAAAACAAGATGTTACAAGATATCGTGAATTAATCAAAAAATTAGGATTAAGAAAGTAGACACATATTTTTGGTGTCTACTTTTTATGTATTTGGGTTTTCTTGTGGGACGTTTTCTTTCGGGAAATTAGTCTATGTGGTAGATAATATCGAAATTATATTAAAAGATTATAGTTCTATGAATAAAAAGAGTAGGAAAGTAAATAAAAGGAGTAGAAGAAGTAGATGAAGAAAGTATATGAATTAGATTTTCACGGAAAAAAAATAATTGTGGAGCATGGCGAGGTGGCAAAACAGGCAACTGGATCAGTATTGGTACGTTATGGAGATACAGTGGTGCTTGCAGCTGCTGTGGTAAATAAAAATGTGAATTTATTATCGGATTTTTTCCCATTAACTGTAAACTATCAGGAAAAATTATATTCGGTTGGAAAAATTCCTGGTGGATTTATCAAAAGAGAAGGACGTCCAACGGATAATGCAACTCTTGCTGCTCGGATGATTGACCGGCCAATGAGACCTTTATTTCCAGATGACTTTAAGAATGAGGTACAAATTATCAATACTGTTTTAAGTGTAGATCAGGATTGTTCTCCTGAGTTAACAGCAATGCTTGCCTCATCCCTTGCTGTATCTATTAGTAAGATTCCATTTAATGGACCAATTGCAGGGGTCAAAGTAGGTTATGTTGATGGTAAATATATTATTAATCCAAGTCCAGAAGAATTAGAGAAGTCTATTCTAGATCTAACAGTTGCTGGAACGAATGATGCTATTAATATGGTAGAGTCTAGTGCAAAGCAAGTATCAGAGGATATTATGTTAGAAGGACTTATGAAAGCCCATAAAGAAATTAAGAAATTAATTAAGTTTGAAAAATCCATCATTGATGATATCGGGGAAGAAAAAATGGTATATGAGCATTTAGAAATTGATGATGAGATGAGAGAAAAGGTAGAGTCTCTTGCAGCAGAAAAAATGGATAAAGCCTTACGCATTAAAGAAAAACTTGAAATGCACGCTGCTGTAGATGCCATTTATGAAGAGGTTCTTGCTGTTTACGAAGAAGAGTATGAAGATAAATTGAAAGAAGATGCTTTAAAAGAATTATATACGAAGGTTAGAATGGTGTTAGATGAGATTCAATATCAATTATTTCGTCGTATTGTAGTAAAAGAGCATATTCGTGCTGATGGTAGAAAAATGGATGAAATTCGTCCATTGTCAGCAAGTGTTGACTATCTTCCAAGAACTCATGGATCTGCTTTATTTACTAGGGGCGAGACACAAAGTTTATCTATTACAACATTGGGAGCTTTGGGAGAACATCAAATCTTAGATGGATTAAGTTTGGAAGATCAAAAACGTTTTATGCTTCATTATAACTTTCCACAATTTTCAGTGGGTGAGACTGGTAGATATGGTGCACCAGGTCGCCGTGAAATTGGACACGGTGCTTTGGGAGAAAAAGCATTACTTCAAGTAATTCCAAGTGAAGAACAGTTTCCTTATACAATCCGTGTAGTATCAGAAATCTTAGAATCTAATGGCTCTTCTTCGCAAGCATCTATCTGTGCTGGATGTATGTCTTTAATGGCAGCAGGGGTTCCTATTGTGGCACCTGTTGCGGGAATTGCGATGGGACTTATTACAGATGGTGATGATTATACAATTTTAACTGATATTCAAGGAATGGAAGATCACCTTGGCGATATGGACTTTAAGGTGGCAGGAACTGAAAATGGAATTTGTGCACTTCAGATGGATATTAAGATTAAAGGAGTTACTCGTGAAATTTTAGAAGAAGCTTTAAATCAAGCAAAAAAAGCACGTTTGCAAATTTTAAAAGTAATTAGGAAAGAAATTAAAGAACCTCGCAAAGAAGTATCAAAATATGCTCCTAAGATGGAAACCTTTATGATCAATCCATCAAAAATTCGTGATGTTATTGGTCGTGGTGGTGAGATGATTACTAAAATTATTTGTGAAGCTTCTAATGTTACTGATGTCAATAATATGAATGCTGTAAAAGTGGATTTAGAAGATGATGGACGTGTTATTATCTATCATTCAGATAAGGAAGTTATTGAAAAGACGAAGAAAATGATAGAAGATGTGGCAAGAGAAGTTGAGGAAGGAAAAATCTATGAAGCAAAGGTTGTCAAAGTAGAAGAGTTTGGGTGCTTTGTACAAGTATGGCCTGGCTGTGAAGGAATGGTACATATTTCAAAACTTGCTTATGAGCGGGTTGATAAAGTGGAAGATGTTGTTTCTATTGGAGATGAGATTTTAGTAAAGGCAATTGGTTGTGATAAAAAGGGAAGACTTAACTTTTCGAGAAAGGATGCACTTCCTGTTCCAAAGAAGAAAGAAAAAGATAAAAAAGATGAAAAATAAAACGTCTTTTTCTTTTTTTTCTACATACATTTTATTAGGTGGTGTAAATGAAAAAAGTATGGCAGGCTAGTGGTGTAATTCTTCTTTTTCTTTTTAGTTTATATTATACAGAAAAAGTAGTAGATGTATTAAGAGATAGTGATCCTATTATGAAAACAATAAAGAAAGAAGAACATAAATATTATGAAGAGGCAGTAGATGCGGTACTTAAAGATAATAGTATTATTCCTGGAGCAAAGGGAAGTAAAGTAGATGTCAATGAAAGTTATAAAAAGATGAAACGCTATGGTTCTTATAAAGAGAGTTTGCTTGTTTTTGAAGAAATTGATCCTTCTGTTTCCTTAGATGATTATTATGATAAATATGTCGAAAGTGGTAGTGGACTCGATAGCAGTGTAGCTCTTGTTTTTAAAGTGGAACGGACTGATAATATTGATTCTATTTTAACAATACTGGAGACAAGTGGGCAAAAGGCAACCTTTTTTGTAGATGGGCTTTGGCTTGAAAACAATCAAGAACTTGTTTCTAATATGTCATCTCTTGGCCATGAAATAGAGATTATGCATTATAATGGAACCTATGATGAAACATATTTTACGATGGCTCTTTCTATTTTACAGTCCATTACGACTAAGAATAAGAATTACTGCTATGCGGAATATGATAAAAAGGAAGTGTTAGATCTTTGTAGTAAGCTAGGACTTCATACAATTATTCCAACACTTCAGGTAAAAAACAAACCATATATGGAAGTAAAGAAAAAAGTTTCAGATGGTTCTATTATTAGTATGAAGGTAGATGGCAATACAGAAATAGAACTGGAAATGGTATTAAAATATTTAAATCAAAAGGGGTATTCTCTTACTAGTCTTGATCATTTATTAACTGAAAAATAATATGGAAAACTATTATTCATAAAAATAATGGTTTTTATTTTTTTGTTTTTTGGTAATTAAATTCATTGGCCATATCCCTTGCATATTCTATTGCAGACTTTTGTGGTAACCTTTTTTCAAATTCCTCTACTTCGATTGTATTCATTATCTCAATTAAGTCAGTGAATTTCTCGTTTGAATACTTTTCCTGATGTAGGGAAGCTGCTATAATCATACCTAAAGGGTACTGGTAGTATAGGCATTTTTGGTATGGTACTTTTGTTAATACTTGAAGATTATAAACTATGTTTTCTTTTCCTGCATTATTGTAAAATGGATTTCTATTTAGTAGCTCGTCTATCTTTTTTTCTGTAAGATCTTCTTTTGCAAGATATACTTCTAGTAATGGTTGTATTGTGAGAAATGCACTTATATTGTTATAATGTCTTTTATTTATATGATGTTTATATATATTTAAATCTTCTTTGGCAATACCATTTTCCGATAAAAAGTCTAGACATTTTAATTCTGCTAAAATTGATAGCATTTCACAATATGTTGTATAAGCAGAAGTTTCTTTTTGTAGAGTAGGAAATTTCCCAGTAAGGTGATGGGTGTACTCGTGAGATAAAATAGTTAAATCTTGTATTGTCTGTGTATTAGGATAATATATGGCATACTTGTTAATAGATGGTTTTTTTATATAACAGTAACTATTATCATAAGGAAAAGCATATTGACATAGATTTCCTTTTGCATAATCTTTTATAAAGTGTTTGCTATAGTTTGGATTGATAGATCTTAAAAATTCCTCTTCTAGAAAAAGAACATCCTCTTTTGAGAAGTTATATTGAAAAGGTGGTAATATTTCTATAGGCTTTAATACCTTTGCGGTTTCATAAAAAATAGTGAATAGTTCATTGTGGCGTTCTTTTAAATATGGGCTGATAGGGACTTCTTCAAACTTTTTATAAATAGTATCTAATACTTCTGCTTTTATTTCCATAATTGACCTCCTTTTTTTGGGGAGTTATTATACTATATTTTAGTACTTTTGTAAATTTTTCAGATATAATAAACAGTAAAATAATACATTTGTTTGCAACTTCTTTTAAAATACCGTATAATAAATAAAGAAGAGAGGTAGTAAAATGTATGAATATATCAAAGGTGTTGTAACAGATATCAAAAGTACAGGAATTGTTTTAGAAACAGGGGGAATTGGGTATTTTGTTCATACTCCAAATCCTTATGCTTTTGAAATAGATAAGGAAATAAAGGTTTATCTTTATCAACAAATTAAAGAAGATGAGCATAGTCTTTTTGGATTTAAAGAAATATCAGAAAAAGAATTGTTTTTAAAACTTATTAATGTTAAGGGATTAGGCTGTAAAATGGCTTTGCCTATTCTTGCAACAGGTTCTATTTCTGGAATCGTTGATGCTATTGAACGTGAAAATATTTTGTATTTAAAGAAGTTTCCTAAGATTGGGGACAAGCTTGCAAAACAGATGATCTTGGATTTAAAGGGAAAGATTCAAATAGCAGGGGTTGAGATGATGGAGGAAAGTACTCAGGAAGAGTTAGCAGAAGTATTAAAAGGCCTTGGTTATAAAGAAAAGGAATTTAAAAGTGTGATTCCAAGAATTGATAGTAGTTTAGCTATTGAAGATCAAGTAAGAGAAGCATTAAAATTACTTTTAAAGTAGGAGGAATTTATGGAAGAGGAAAGCATTGTTAGAAATGTAGAAGTAAAGGATGATAAAATTATAGATAATACTATTCGTCCTGAGATGTTAGATGAATATATTGGTCAAAGAGATGTAAAAGAGAATATTAAAGTATTTATTGAAGCGGCTAAGATTAGAGGAGATGCCCTAGATCACGTTCTTTTATATGGTCCTCCGGGACTTGGAAAGACAACTCTTGCTTATATTATTGCCAATGAACTTGGTAGTAATATTAAAACTGCGAGTGGGCCTTCGATTGAAAAATCTGGGGATTTAGCAGCTGTTCTTTCTACATTAGAGCCAGGAGATGTTTTGTTTATTGATGAGATTCACAGAATGCCTCGTTTTATTGAGGAGATTTTATATCCTGCGATGGAAGACTTCACATTAGATATTATTATTGGAAGTGAAGGGAATACTAGAAATATTAAAATTGATTTACCACCTTTTACTTTAGTTGGTGCAACAACACGAGCAGGAGACTTAACAGCACCGCTTCGAGATCGTTTTGGAATCATTTCTAAAATGCAGTATTATACCTTGGAGGAATTAACTACAATTGTTAAAAGGACTTCTCGAGTTTTGGAAATAGATATAGATGATGAAGCTGCAGTAGAACTTGCGAGTCGTAGTCGTGGAACGCCGAGAATTGCTAATCGTCTTTTTAAACGAGTAAGAGATTTTGCTTTGGTAGAAGGAAAAGGAATGATTGATAAAGAGATTACAGAACTTGCCCTTTCACGACTAAAAGTAGATAAATATGGACTTGATGATGTTGATCATGAGCTTTTACTTGCGATTATAAAAAAATTTAATGGTGGTCCAGTAGGTGTTGATGCTATTGCTTCTGCTATTGGAGAAGAAGTGACTACAATTGAGGATGTGTATGAACCATATCTTTTACAAAATGGATTGCTAAAACGTACATCTCGTGGTAGAATAGTAACGCCAAAAGCTTATGACGTATTGAAGATTAACTATCAAGAGAGTGTATTTTCGAATAATGAGTAAAGGGGGACTTTTTATGACTGTAGAAGATTTTGATTATTTTTTACCAGAAGAGCTCATTGCCCAAACACCTCTAAAACAAAGAGATGCATCAAGACTTCTTGTTTTAGATAAGGAAACAGGGACAGTAGAACATAAATATTTTGGAGATATTATAGATTATTTAGAACCAGGAGATACTCTTGTTTTAAATAATACCAAAGTTCTTCCAGCGAGACTTATTGGTCAAAAGGAAGATACTGGAGCTGTAATTGAAATTTTACTTTTAAAAAATATAGAAAACGACGATTGGGAGTGTTTGGTAAAACCTGCACGTCGTATCAAGTTAGGAACCATTGTGTCTTTTGGGGATGGACTTTTAAAGGCGGAATGTATTAAAGAGGAAGAAGAAGGAATTCGCTATTTTAGGCTTTTATATACTGGAATTTTATACGAAATTTTAGATCAACTTGGTACTATGCCTCTTCCTCCTTATATTCATGAAAAGTTAGAGGATCAGTCTCGTTATCAGACCGTTTATGCGAAGGAAGTAGGCAGTGCTGCTGCTCCAACTGCAGGACTTCATTTTACGGAGGAGTTGCTTGAGAAAATCTCTGCAAAAGGAATCCAGCTTGCTTATGTTACCTTACACGTAGGACTTGGAACTTTTAGACCCGTGAGTGTCGAAAAAATAGAAGATCATCATATGCATAGTGAATACTATGAAATGAGTGATGATGTTGCAGAACTTTTGAATGCTACTAAAAAGATGGGAAAAAGAATTATTAGTGTAGGAACAACTTCTACTAGAACCTTAGAAACAATTGTATCTAAGTATGGTAAATTCAGAGAGTCTAGAGGTTGGACTGATATTTTTATTTATCCAGGTTATGAATTTAAGGCAATTGATTCTCTTATTACCAATTTTCATTTGCCAAAGTCAACACTTGTTATGCTAGTTTCTGCTTTAGCAGGGCGAGAAAATATTTTAAAGGCTTATAGTATAGCAGTAGAAGAGGAATATCGCTTTTTCTCTTTTGGAGATGCGATGATTATAAAATAAAGGGGTTATGAAAAATGAGTGAACAAAGAATATTAGACTTTTTTTATCAGACAATTGTTCCAGCGGCAGCAAGTAGCCAACCTATTTTTATAGATGGCTGGAAGTTTTTTGTTGATTTTGATACAAGAGTTTTAGATGATAATATAAATCGTTATAGTCCTGAAAATACCCGGGGGGGGGTAACTTTATTAATTAAAGACAAAGAACGATTTAATGCTGTTTTAGTCGAATACTGCTTAAAGATGATAGAACATATAAACAAGCACGAAGAGCTTCAACAAATTGATTATTTATATTTTGCTGGTGATGTCGATAGTATGCTGCAAGCAGTTTTACTAAATGTATGGTTTAATGCGACAGAGGAAGATTTTAATGATCCTATTCATTTTTTATATCAAAGGGTTGGTTTTTTAGATAATGAATTTTGTAATGAAAATTTAAGGACGAAGTTTATGAGTGAAGAAATAGAAAGATTAGGAATGAATCAGCTGGAAGCTTATGTTGATATTCAAAACCCATCCGCATTAGAAACACCTTATGTATTCTGCTCCCATATAAAATCTTGTCAAAGTCCAGATGAAATTTATGAGCTGCCAAATATTTCGTTTGGAATTAGTAATAATGTTAGTTATGTTTACGCAATACAAGGAGTTCATAAGACCTCTTTTACTCCATATCAAAAGAAAATAAATCGATTATTATATAAGGCAAATGAAAATTTTGTGAATGATTATGAGGAAGAGAGTATTAAAGATGTTTCTGTATCTCAACTTTTTGCATTTACAGCCTTTTTAAAAATGATGCAGGAGCTTGGAATAGAAGATATTGTGGTGAAGAACTTTTACCCTTTAAGATATCAGGCAAAGGAGAGAGTAATCCAATCTAAAATTTCTCAACTTGAAAGTAGGAGGGGTGGCTTAGATAATGAGTGGGATATTAACTGTCATCAGGAGATTGAGACTTTAAAGAGTAAGAATGATTCTTTACAATATAATATTCATAATAAGTATTTGCGAATATTTAGAAGAATAGAGTATCATTTTCCAAATGTTGAAGTTTCTAGTTACCCTTATGAATTAGATAATGCAATGCATCTTAAGATAGATTCTAATGCTGATTTTACCAATACTGTTTCTTCCAATGTTTTAAATGATGTATATCAATCCTTTACTATTTGTCGTGATATGGATCATAAGAAGCTTTAGGCGGTTCTATTGATCGCTTTTTTGTTTGCAAAAATTATTTATTTATGGTATAATATGCCCCGAAGTGTTTACTATATGCAAATATTTTGGGGGATGAGAATATGATATTAGTGCCAGAGCAGGTAAAACTATTGCGAGAACGATTAGAATGCGTGAAGAATCAGTTAAAAGGTTTTGATGATTATTATGATAATATTGATTATGATGAAACAGAAGTTTTACATATTCCTGTTGGTATAGATTCTTTTGCTCATAATCAATATCATATGGAGAAAAAAGAGAAAAAGGAAATTAAGGAGATTTTGCTTAATAGTACTTATTTACGAAAAAGAACAATTAGTCATATTGAAATTGGAACGAGGTTTTTATTTCAATTTTTTGATGAAGATGAAGTTTTTGATTTTATTTTAGTAGATAAAACTGTAGGAATGGGGAGTATGCAGGGGTTTATTAGCAAAGAAAGTCCTATTGGTAAGCAACTCCTTGGTGCACGAGAGAGGGATGTTATTGGAAAAGTTGGCACAGTTTTAGAAATTAAAAAGGAAGATAAGGATTATGATTGTTTTTTAAGAGATAGCAATTCTTGTACTTTAGTCTGCTATGAGGAAGACCAAAAATTAAAGAAATTAAAACGGAATAGAAAATTTGATTTAGAAGCGGAAGAGGAGTGGAATACTTATCAGACCATTACTATGTCACAAAAAATATTATTAGAACAGGAAAGGGAAAGAATACTTGCTCATTCATTTAGTGAAGAGGGAAAAATCAGGTTAAAAGAAATTGAACGGTTATTAGCTCAAAGAGAAGTTTCTTCTTTACCAGATGATAATACAATTGGCGTTGGTTCTTGTTTTCAGATTATGCTTTTTACTCCAAATGGTTTTGAAACAAGGCGTCTAGAGATGGTTAACGAGATAGTAAGTGATGAATTAAAAAGTGACTATATTGTGAGAACTAGTCCATTAGGCTCTACTGTATTTGGACTTAAAAATAAAGAAAAGTTTTTGTTTCGAGAAAGTAAAAGGGACAACCATTATGTACGGGGTATGGTATTTGATATTGATTGTCAAAAAGAGATTACTTCAAGGGAAAATGGTTATACTTATCAAAAAAAAATAACATAGTAATTGGTATCAAAATATTTCTATATTCAATTAATCGCTTGGCATTATTTTGACTTCGTAGTATACTAGAGATATTTATAGGAGTGATTTTATGATATTGATACCAGAACAGGTTAGTGCTTTGCGAGAAGCTTGTCGAAGAGAACAGGAGATCTTAGATTGCAATCCTGATGCTTTTGAGATATATAATTTGAATTTAAAAAAGGCCCTTCTTCGTGACTGTGAATTTTTGCAGGAACGGGTAGTAGAGAAAATTGAAGTTGGAACAAGATTTGTAATTTCTATGTTTGATTCTTCTAGTAGAGATGCGTTTTTAGTGGAGGATGATCTTGGTGTTGAATTAGATAGTGATTACGATTTTATTAGTAAAAAAGGGGCTTTAGGACAGTTACTTGTTGGCAAGAGAGAAGGAGACTTTCTACAACAGGTAAATGAAGATGGTAATATTGTTGTTCTTGGCAGAGTTTTGGAAATTAAAACTGATTATGATGATTATTTGCATTATATTAGAGAAATTAAAGATTCGTATGACAGAATGTGTAAAAGTGAAAAACGTGAAAGGAAAAAATTAAATATTGCTAGAAAAACGGATCCATTTGCACAACGAAAATGGGAAGAGGTTCATATGCTTACAGAGTCTCAAGTGAAACTATTAAAAGAAGAAGCTATTTATTTAGCAAATCATTCATTAGACACATCTGAGAAGCATCGTTTGCGTTATATTCGAGGGTTATTAAAAAATTCAGAAATGGCACCTCTTCCAAAGGGGAACACGATTGGAGTTGGAACACAATTTAGTGTGGTATTACAAATTGGCCAAAAGATTGTTACAAGGCGAGTAGAAATGATCAATTCTGCGGTTGGTCGTGAGATGAATGATGAGTTTATGGAGAAAATATCTTCTATTGGTAGTCGTGTTTTTGGTCTTTGTGAAAATGATAGCTTTACGTTTCATTCAGGAAAAGGCTTTGTTTATGATGTCGACAATCAATTAAAAAGAGCAAAGACTAATAGTCCTATTCTTTACCATACTAGAAATTTGAAAGCAGATGGGTTAGTAGAGGAACAGTTTGAGATGTTAAGATCAGAACTTGAATATAGAAATAAAGTGTTGCATACTAAAATGGAGTTGAAACAAAAGAGTGAAAATCATCGTTTTTGTGTTTCTGAAATTAGCGATTTAGAAAGTAGAATTATGGAAATTAAACATTTATTAAGCTCAAAAAGGGTTATTAAAAATCCTAATACTGATCGGATTGAGGTTGGTTCCCAATTCTTATTAAACCTTTGTTTTCAGGATGGTGAGGTAGAGAGTCTTGATGCCACTCTTGTAGATGAATTTGTCAGTTATGAGGCACGAGATGATAAATTTATTTCTATGAAAAGTGATATCGGACAGGCAATCTATGGAAAATCTGAGGATGATTCGTTTTCTTATCTTTTACCAACAGGTGCTAGAGTGGATGGAGAAATTGTTGCTGTTAAAAAGACATCTTATTCTGATTGTGCTACGCTAAGAAAGAAAAAATAATTTATTCTTAAAGGAGTTGAATTTATGATACAGTATGAACTTTTGAAAAAAGAGGTTAATACAAAAGCAAGACTTGGAAAGATTCGTACGAATTATGGTGTGGTGGAGACTCCTATGTTTATGCCTGTTGGAACAAAAGCTACTGTTAAGGGGCTAGCTCCTGAGGAGCTATATGATGTAGGAAGTGGTATTGTTCTTTCTAATACTTATCATTTATGGCTTAGACCAGGAGAAGATATTATAGATAGAGCAGGTGGTCTTCACCAGTTTATGAACTATAATGGTCCCATTTTAACTGATAGTGGTGGGTTTCAAGTATTTTCCCTTGCTAAAAATAAAAAGAGGGATATTACAGAAGAGGGAGTTCATTTTAAAAGTCATATTGATGGTAAAAATCTTTTACTAACTCCTGAGAAATCGATTGCCATTCAAAATAAGCTTGATAGTGACATTGCGATGAGTTTTGATGAATGTCCTCCAGCTTCTGCAAGTTATGAATATCTAAAAAATAGTGTGGAGCGTACGCTTCGATGGGCTGCACGTGGTAAAAAGGTCCATTCTAATAAAAGACAAGCACTTTTTGGAATTGTACAGGGTGGAGCATATGAAGATTTGCGACGGATGTCAGCGGAAGAGACAGTTAAAATGAATTTTGATGGTTATAGTATTGGCGGAGTTGCCAATGATGGTGAGAGCAAAGATGATATGTATAAAGCCATCGATTATTCTATTCCTTATTTACCAGAAGATAAGGTTCGTTATCTAATGGGAGTAGGAGAGCCAGTTGATATTATCGAAGGTGTTATTCGTGGTGTTGATATTTTTGATTGTGTTTTGCCTACTAGAATTGCAAGGCATGGACAAGCATTTACAAGAGCAGGTAAGATTAATTTGCATAATGCTAAATTCAAAGAAGATTTTACTAGGTTAGAAGAAGGGTGCGACTGTTATACTTGTAAAAATTATACTAAGGCATATATTCGTCATTTAATTACAACAGACGAAATGTTAGGTGGAAGACTTCTATCTATTCATAATATTCGTTTTCTAATTAAACTTACAGAGGAATTGAGAGAGGCGATTAAAAGTGATACTATACTGGATTATAAGGAAGAATTTTTGAAAAAGTATTTAGGAGAGAAATATCAGTAGATTAGATGCCAAATTAAAGAGATGATGTAAAAGCAAATAAAAAAGTTTATTGAATTCAGTATCAATAAACTTTTTTATATGAAGAACATTGGTTGATTCGTTGATTGGCTTATTACTGTACTTTCTTGTGCAGTTGAACTTTGAGAATTTATGTTTTCGTAATTATTTGTTGGTGTAGCATCATCTCTTACTGCTCCCATTACTTTGAACATTGTTCTTGCATTATTCATAATCGGTTTTACTTGATAAACGATTGGGATTGCTTGATTTATAATACCTAAAGTTTTCTGTGTGTTCCCTAATAAAGTTCCCCAGTTTACAGCCTTTATGGAACTAAAAAGACCACCTTTTCCTAAAGCAGAAGCACCACGTAATCCTGCATTCATTATATAAGGGTTATTATACATATCGTCACCTCTTATTATAATATATGAAAAAATGATTAATTTGTGTAAAGTTATTAAAACTTATTTTGAAATAGATTTAGATGTGTTATAATAAAAATAGAATAGGAAGAGGGAGGCGTTTTAGCGTGGATAAATTAATGCAACCATTTATTTTGATTTATCATCTTGTGAACTCTTTCTTTATGCTTCCTAAGAAGATTTTTGGTAAAACAGAGGATGTTATTATTGGTCTTCAAGATCAAACTCAACTTAATAAAGAGTTAAAAGAAAATACAGTTTCTAATGAAGAGGAGTCTGAAGATAATTTTAAAGGGTTGAAAAAAGAAGTACTACAAAGAAAACAGGAGCCTTTATTTTCTTTTCGGTATACAGTTATTAATTCTTTAGGAAAAAAAGAACAAGGTACTTTTGAAGCTGAAAGTTTGGAGAATGCTCGAGATTTTTTAGTAAATGAAGGGTATAATGTCGTTGATATTAAACCAAGGGAGAAATATGATATCGACTTGTTTGCTAATGGAAAAATTAAAATAGCAGATCTTTCATTTTCCCTTACTCAGCTAGCCACTTATTTAAAAGCGGGAATTCCTTTAATAGATTCTGTTCGTATATTGGCAAAGCAATCGAGTAAACCAGAACTAAAAAAAGCTTTTGAAAAACTTGTATATGATCTATTAAAAGGAGAAAGTTTGTCAACTGCTATGGAACATCAAGATAAGAAGTTTCCTAAGTTACTTGTCAATATGGTAAAAACAGCTGAAATGACAGGAGATTTGTCTAGTATTTTAGATGATATGGCAGAGTATTATACTTCTATGAATAAAACACGTAAACAGATGATTAGTGCTCTTACTTACCCAACTGTTATTTTGATTCTTGCTATTTGTGTATTGATTTTTATGCTTATCTACATTGTACCAAGTTTTGTTAATATGTTTGAAAGTCAAGATGCAACGCTTCCTTGGATTACGCTTTTTGTTATGTCGGCGAGTGATTTTATACGATATAATATTCTTTGGATTTTACTTGGATTTATTATTGTAATTGGTATTTTTGTTTATTTATTCCATAATGTAAAAGCATTTAGAAAGACGGTACAGACCCTTGTTATGAAAATGCCTGTATTTGGAAAAATAATTATTTATAATGAAGTTACTAACTTTACAAAAACGTTTGCTTCGCTTTTAAATCATGGAGTTTTTATTACTGATAGTATGGATATTTTATCTAAGATTACGACTAATGAGGTTTATAAAGGAATTATTAATAAGACAATTCGTAATCTTGGAAAAGGTGAATCTATCTCTGCTGCCTTTAAAGGAGAGTGGGCTTTTCCTATTGTTGCTTATGAGATGATATTAACAGGGGAGTCTACAGGACAACTTGGACTTATGATGGAAAAAGTGGCTGAGCATTTTCAGGTTTTACATAAAACTATTATTGATCAGTTGAAGAGTTTGATTGAACCGATGATGATTGCTATTCTTGCTGTTATCGTTGGGGTTATTCTACTTTCTATTGTTGTTCCTATGTTTGATATTTATGGAAAAATTCAGTAAGAGGTGTTTTGATGTTCTATATATATGTAACTTGCTTTTTCTTTTTGGGATTATTAATGGGATCGTTTTACTCTGTACTTGGTCTTAGAATTCCTGAGGGAAGGAAATTTGTTTTTGATCGCTCTAGATGTGACCAGTGTATGCACGAGTTAAAACTTTATGAAATGATACCTGTTTTTTCTTATTTTAGTCAGGGTGGACGATGTCGCTATTGTGGGGAGAAGATTTCTTCTTTGCTGCCACTTGTTGAGATTGCAACAGGAATCTTATATGCTGTTTCCTATTTTAGTTTTGGTTTTTCTCTTGATTTGTTACTTGCTCTTTTTATTGTTTCTTTGTTTATTATTATTTTAGTTAGTGACCTTACCTATTTAGTGATTCCTGACTCTGTTTTGGCATTTTTTGCTATTTGTTTTCTCGTTATTCAGTATTTTAGAGTTGGCTTGGAACAGACTTTTTATCATTTGCTTACTGGTGCCTTTTTATTTGTTTTAATGTATTCTATTATGTTACTTGGCAATAAAATTTTTAAGCGAGAATCTCTTGGTGGTGGAGATATTAAGATGCTTTTCTTATTTGGACTTGTTTTAGATCCTCTTTTGGGAACGATTTCTATTTTCTTAGGTAGCTTTATCGCTCTTCCAATTTCTGTCTTTTTATATGCACTTTATAAGGAGAACATTATTCCATTTGGGCCATTTTTACTACTTGCGTTTTTACTTCTTTATTTTTCGAAGATTACCCCTGATATGATTCTTACTTTTTTAGGAATTTAGTGGTTTTTCTTTCTTTTTTTTTGAAATCATTATATGATTAATGTAGGTGGTTTGAATGGGAAAAAATATTACAATTTTGCCTGCAGACAGTTATGTTGTTTTTAATAAAACAATTTTAAGTGAAAATGATAGGAGACTTATTTCGAAGCTTTATCAACCCATTATTGGTTATAGTGCTGTTAGTCTTTATTTTACACTTTTGGATGATTTAGATGAGGCAAAGCTTATGAGTGGTGAGTTTACACATCATCATTTAATGATGACAATGCAACTGAAGTTAGATAGTATTGTGGATGCTAGAAAGAGATTAGAAGCTGCTGGACTTTTGAAGACTTACGTGAAAAATGAGCAACATATTCACAGTTATGTATATCTTGTTTTTTCACCACTTTCTGCACACGAATTTTTTTCTCATCCTATTTTAAATATTGTTCTTTATAATAATTTAGGTAAAAAAGAGTATGAAAAACTGGTAAACTATTATAAAATTCCGCGGTATAACCTAAAAGATTATACAGATATCACTGCTAATTTTAATGAGGTATTTAGGACGAGTGCTTTGAAAAATGTAGAATTGATGGCAGATGATATTGTTTCAAAAAATTGTAATTCTTTATTGTTGCGCGAACAGATCGATTTTAATTTATTAATTTCATCTCTTCCTAAAAATATGATTCATGAAAGATGTTTTTCTCAAGAAGTTCGAGAACTTATTAATTCTTTGGCATTTGTTTATCAATTGGATGATATGGCTATGCAAGGATTAGTACGTAATGCTTTAAATGAAAAAGGACTTATTGATCGTGTGGAACTTCGAAAAGCTTGCAGAAACTATTATCAGTTTGAGCAGGGTGGAGCTTTACCAACCCTTGTTTATGCTAAACAGCCAGAATATTTGAAAAAGGAGGTTGGCGATACTTCTAAGTGGGCTAAGATGGTTTATACTTTTGAAAATATTTCTCCATATGATTATTTAAAGAGCAAATACAAAGGGGCAGAACCTACTAATAGGGATTTGAGGCTTATTGAAAATCTTTTAATTGATCAAAAGTTAAAACCTGGTGTTATTAATGTGCTTTTATCTTATGTGTTAAAGATTAATAATCAGAAGTTAAATAAGAACTATATTGAGACTATCGTTGGACAATGGAAAAGGCTTAATATTGAGACAGTAGAAGAGGCAATGAGGATTACTGAAAAAGAGCATAAGAAAATGAAAAAAATGATGACTCAGAAGAGTAAGACTTCTGCTAAGCCAAAAAGGGAAGAAGAATTGCCTGCTTGGTTTAATAAAGAACTAGAAAAACAAGAGACAACGGATGAAGAACAGAATGAATTTGAAAAGATATTAGAGGAGCTTGCATAACTTCTTTTTTTGTGTTATAATATGCCACAAGTTTTGGGGGTATATTCGAATGGATGAAAGGGAAAAAAAAGAGATTCGAATGCGTTTTTTTAGCATAGTAGAGTTTAGTCTATTTTTGGTTATTACCACTTGGTTCTGGTATGGTCCTAGGGTATCGATGCAGGAGAGAAGTGTTATGGCACGTAATGCTGTTGCTTATACTGCAGGGGTAGAGTTTTCTGATCAAGGTCAAGTGTTGATTGATCGCTATCATAAAAGTGGAGAATATTGGTTTTCTATTAAAAATAGTACAAATGATCCAAAGGATGTTCTTGTTAGTTTAACAATGGACTATAATAAAATAGGGAAAGATGCCTGTCAGGCACTCTCTTATAATAAACTAAACTATTATTTATCGTTAGAAGGTGAACAGGATTTTACACTAAAATCCCTGTCAATTAGTGGTAATTTCCTGATTACTACTTTACAACCAGGAGAGGAGAGAAAGTATTTATTAAAATACTTTGTAGATAATAATTTAGATACTAGTGTGCATCATTTTCATAGTAAGGCACTATTGTCTAGTGGAGCGAATTTATAAAAAAAATTGTAATTTTATAGTTTAAGTGTTATCATTATAAAGTAGCGAAGAACATAAATTATGATGAAGGGGAAGTATGCTATGATTTATAAAAGTCAAAATGATAGAGAATTTTACTCATTGATAGAGACGATTATTCATAATGAAGAATTTCAGAAAATGAAAAAAATAAGTCATCATGGAATTACTAGATATGAGCATTTACTTAGAGTATCATTTTATTCTTATAAAATAACTAAGTTTTTAAGACTGAATTATCAAGAGGCGACAAGAGCTTCTCTTTTACACGATTTCTTTTTAGAAGAGACTAAGAATGATAATCAGGTAAATGCCTTGAGACGTCATCCTTCTTATGCTCTTTCTAATGCTTCTAAATACTTTGAATTAACAGATCGAGAGCAGGATATTATTAAGACTCATATGTTTCCTGTTACTTTTACACCACCTAAATATTTAGAAAGTTGGGTTGTGGACTTTGTGGATGATGTGGCAGGAATTTATGAGAAGAGTTATAGTATTCGAAAGGAACTCAGTGCGGCAACGACATTCTTAATGATGATTTTTTTAAACTATTTAAGATTTAAATAATTTTTAAATCTTTTTTAATGAATATTTTCATAAAATATGATATGATGTGTGAAAAGGAGATATGAGATATGAAAAAGTTTTTTGCGGTATTTTTGGTTTTAGGGGTTTTGATTTTAACCGGATGTGGTAAGGAAAAAGAAGGTGCTCTTACTTGTACAATTAATAAGCAGATTGATTCTTCTACAAAATTAGAATCTGTTTATAATGTTTCTTACAAGAATGGTTATGCTACAGAAGTTGCTACAACAGAGACTATTACTAGTGATAGTAGTGAAGCATTAGAGACTTATAAGAGTAGTTTAGAGAGTATGTATGGTTCTTATAAAAATGTAGAGTATTATGATAATGATATTAAACTTGAAGAAAATAAGTTAATTAGTACTACAAAGATTAATTATGAAAAGATTGATACTGATAAGTTAATTGAAATTGATTCTAATAATAAGTCGTTAATGGAAGACGGAAAAGTAAAAGTATCTATGTTGAAAGAAGCTTATGAAACATTAGGTGCTACTTGTAAAGAAAAATAATCTTTTCTTTTGTCTTCGTAGCTCAGTAGGATAGAGCAATCGCCTCCTAAGCGATAGGTCGGCAGTTCGAATCTGCCCGAGGACACCATAATGAAAATAGCCCTTGTATATCAAGGGTTTTATTATGCAATATAAAAAGCACATCATAAGATGTGCAAAGTAGGGAAGTGTTAACGGCAACAATTGTTATGTCCTCTAGAATCATTTCCCCAGAATAAGAAGAATAAAATGAATACTATAATGATGATCCATATCCAACTAGAATTTGAATTGTCGTTATTATTTCCTGGGCAGCTGTAATAAATTGGGTATCCATATCCGTACATAAAAATCAATTCTCCTTTCCCTATATTATATTAAGGAAAATGAATTATAAGTATAATAGATACCTATATAGAATAGATATTTTTAAAGCTTTGTGAAAAGATGAAAGAAAATAGTATTTTTATGATATAATAATAGTATGGAGGGATTAGACTTTGAAAAAATGTGTTTTAGTTTATAATCCGGAAAGTGGTCGTCGGAAAACGAAGTTAAATAAAAGTAGTTTAATACAAATCGCTAAAAAATATGATTATCAACTTTTATTTGAAAAAACAAAGCGATCTGGTGGTGCTACTAAAATATTTGAAAATTTAAGGAATGATGTGGATCTTGCTATTTCTGTAGGTGGGGATGGTACTTTTCATGAAGCGATGGTTGGTAATTTAAGAAGAAAAAATAAATTACTTATTTCTCATTTGCCACAAGGAACTGTAAATGATGTTGGTAGAATGTATGGTATGTCTAAAAACGTAGAAAAAAACTTGGAATTTATTTTATCTGGAAGTAAGAAGAACATCGATACTTGTATTATTAATGGGGAACCTTTTGTTTATGTTGCTTGCTTTGGCAATTTTGTTAATGTTTCTTTTGATACACCGAGGGATTTAAAAAGACGTTTTGGTAAATTTGGCTATATTATTTATGCACTTAAAAACCATATTCGAAAGGTGCGGCAGTATCATATTAAGTACATTGTAGATGGTGTGGCAGAGGAAGGAGATTTCTCTTTCGTCTTTATTACTAATACAAATCACGTAGCAGGAGTTACTAATATTTATGATGATGTAAAATTAGATGATGGATTATTCGAGGTTGTTCTTTGTAGAGCGAAATCCATTCCAGAGATTGCGACACTTGTTACTACGATTTTGGCTACGAATAATAAAAAATTAAAGAATGTTGTTTATTTTAAAACAAATAATTTAATTTTAGAGTTTGATAAAATTCAGAAAGAATCTTGGTGTGTAGATGGGGAAGAGCTAAAGCATCATACTAATCGTTTTGTTTTTTCTGTAAACAAAGAAGTAAATATGCTAGTACCTAATAAAAATGTAGAAAAATTATTTGAAGAGAAAATAGAAAAATAATTAAAATTGTGTTATACTTTAATGGGTGAAGTAGAATGAATACTAAAAATACCAAAAAAGAAATTGTAAGAATGCTTTTAAATTCTGAAATAGATGAAAAGGATGAGGAGGAATTACTAGATTTGCTAGTAGATCAACCTATTTCTATTGATGTTGATAAACAAGAGGCTTCTGTTATGACTTTGGGTGATAGGCTTGCTGACAAAATTTCAGAAGTTACGGGAAGTTGGACTTTTATTTTTCTCTTTCTTTTCTTTCTTATTTTTTGGATTGTTTTAAATGTAAAAATATTAAGTGAGGGAAAACAAATTGATCCATATCCATTTATTCTATTAAATCTATTATTATCTTGTATTGCAGCACTTCAGGCACCTATTATTATGATGAGTCAAAATAGGCAGGCAGCTAAGGACCGTCTTCGAAATCAAAATGATTATCGAACAGATTTAAAAAGTGAGTTGATTTTAGAAGAATTACACGATAAAATGGAAAAAATGTTGGAAAACCAAAGTTATATTATGAATAGATTAAAGGAAGTTGCAGATGAAGAAAAAAACTAAGATTATTTTTGTTTTAGTTATTATGATTGTTACTTTTTTCATTTTATTTTTCGCATTTTCTTATTATTCTATTTATCAATATGGAAAGAAACATCATCTTTTGGTTGAGGATGGAGAAGTAGATATTTTAGAGTATAAAAAGGAAAAACAATTACTTGATCAGCAAGAAAAAGAATTGGAGTTAGAAGAGAAACTTTTGGAGAATAGATATATTAATCGTGAAATTAGCTATGATGATTATAAAGAACAAAAGCAAAAATTAGAACTTAGAGAAGAAAAATTAGATTTTTTAGAAGATGAATTAGAAAGGAGGTATGAAATCGATGATTAAAAGTATTAAAATAATTTCTCTTATGATATTAGCTTTCCTTATTGTTGGATGTACAAACGGGGAGGAAAAGGATTATAAATTAATCCAGTGTAGTAGAAAAGCACAAACTGCTAGTGATAATGTAGATATTAAACTTTCCTATAAGATATATTATAAAGATGATTATGTAAAAAAGGTAATTGCTATTGACGAGGTAGAAAGTTCTGATAGTAGTGTTATTAAACAATACATTGATTCATATGAAAAGGTTTATTCTTCTTATGATGGTTTAAAGCATTTCAGTAATAAGATTACTTCTACTAATAATTCAATGAAAAGTGTTACAGAAATTGATTATGCACATATTGATACTGATAGGTTATTAGAAATTGAAGGAAAGGATGATAATGTTATTGATAAAGATGGAAAAGTTCCATTAAAAGATTTTATTGCCTTTTATGAAAAGTATGGAGCAGAGTGTGATGACTAATACTTTTCTTTGTCCGAATAGTTCAAATGGATAGAATACTTCCCTCCGAAGGAAGCGATGTGGGTTCGATTCCCGCTTTGGACACCATATGCCGATTTAGTTTAGTGGTAAAACAGGCCCTTGGTAAGGGTCAGAGGACAGTTCAATTCTGTCATTCGGCACCAGAGAAGAATCTGCTCGAACTTTTTATAGTTAGAGCTTAATGATAAATATCAATTCTAGAAATGGAATTGATTTTTTAATGTTCAAAGAAAGTGAGGAGATTCTTAAAATGGTAGCAATTAGAAATGAAAAAATTGAGATGGAAGAAGCACTTAAAAATAAGATTGAGTTTATTTGTAGTTTTTGTGGAACAACTTCCACTATTTATAATGGAAGTATAAAGATAATAGAACACACAAACCTAGTGTATACTAAATGACACACAATAATAAAATTATTGATATAAAGATTTATAATTTGAATAAGTTGCAGGGGTATGATTAAAATCATATCTTTTTAATTTGTATAAATTTAAAGATTGGAGGATTGATATATGAATTTAAATTATGCAATATTTAGAAGTGAACCTAAGTATCTTTTTTTTCTTTTTAATTTATGCTATAATGGGCAAGAAAGAAGGTTTTATATATGGAAAAAACATTTATTTTTGGGCATAAGAAACCTGATACGGATTCTGTTACTTCATGTATTGCACTTTCTTATTTAAAAAATAAGTTAGGTGATATGACAGAACCAAGGGTTTTAGGAACGTTAAATAAAGAAACAGATTATGCACTTTCTTATTTTAAAGTCGATGTGCCAGAATATTTGAATGATGTTAAGTTGCAAATGAGAGATGTTAACTATCATAAAGGATTTATGGTAGGCGATACAGCTCCTATTTATGATGGTTATCAATATATGATTAGAGAGGGACTTACTGGTCTTCCTGTTGTTGATAAAAGTAAAAAATTCATTGGGCTTGTTACAATGAAAGATTTATCTCGTATGTTTCTTAATGCGACAAGTAGTGAATTAAATACGAGTTATGAAAACTTGTTACAAGTATTAAGTGCAGAAGAAATTTGTAAGTTTGATGAGGAAATTAATGGTGAACTATTGGTTGCTGCTTATCGCAGTACTACCTTTATTCAAAATGTTATGTTAGATGCTTCTAAAGTTTTAATTGTAGGAGATCGTCATAGTGTGATTGAATATGCCGTAGAGTCAGGCATTAAGATGATTATTATTGCTGGTGGCGGTGAGATTAAAGAAAAGCATTTGGAGATTGCTCGAAAAAATCACGTTAATGTTATTCGTTCTTCTTATGATACTTATCATATTGCTAAATTGATGCCACTTGTTAACTATATTAAGACAATGGTAAATAGTTATAATCCAACAAAGTTCGAAGATACAGATTTTATCTCTGATGTTTTAGAAATTAATGATAAGTTGAAACATACTAATTACCCAATTGTAAATAGACAAAATGAGTGTTTAGGTCTTTTTAAAATTACTGATTTATCTGAGAAAGTACCTAAGAAAGTAATTTTGGTGGATCACAATGAAAAAGCGCAAACTGCTGATGGAATTGGTGAGGCAGAAATCTTAGAGATTATTGATCATCATAATTTAGGAAGTATTACTACAAATGCACCAATTAACTTTAGAAATATGGCAGTAGGCTCTACTTGTACAATTGTTTATAATTTATTTTTAGAACAAGATGAAGAGATTCCAAAACAAATAGCAGGACTTTTACTTTCTGGAATTCTTTCTGATACTTTAATATTGAAGTCGCCAACAGCAACTGAGAAAGATAGAGAAGCAGTAATCGCTTTAAGTAAAATTGCAGAAGTTCAGTATGAAGAATATGGAATGGAGCTGTTAAAGGCAGGAACCTCACTTGAAGGAATGAGTAAGGAAGATGTTATTTATAATGACTTTAAAGTATTTAATACTAATGATAAAACATTTGCAATTGGACAGTTTTTCACAATGAATTTTGATGAAATTAAGAATGAGATGGATGATTATATTCATACATTAGATGAGATAGCAGAGGCTAATAACTATAATTTAATTGCTTTATATGTTACTGATATTGTAAAAAATGGTTCTTATATTTTATATAATAAAAAGGCTAAAAATTTGCTTGAAGTTGCATATAATTTAGAGACATTAGAGCAGGGGCATTATTTTGATGGATGTGTTTCTCGTAAGAAACACGTTGTACCAGTTATTATGGATGTATTTGAATAGGAGAAAAAGATGAAAGATAATTTGGTTTTAGTAATCAAGGGGTTCATTATGGGAATTGCTAATATTATTCCTGGTGTTAGTGGAGGAACATTAGCTCTCATACTTGGTATTTATGAAAAGTTCATTGGAGCTATTAGTCATTTCTTTACTAATATAAAGGAAAATATTAAATTTTTAATTCCAATTGCTATTGGTATGGTGCTTGCTATTGTATCTTTAAGTAGAGTGATTGATTACTCTTACAATCATTTTCCTATTCCTACTACTTTGTTTTTTGTAGGACTTGTATTGGGCGGAATTCCGATTCTTTGTTCTAAAGTAGTGGGAAAGAAGGAAATAAAACAGCCATCTAGCTATATGATTTCGACTTTAACTTTTGCTATTGTTATTTTTATGGCGACATCAGAACTTATTTTTGGTGAAGGTTTAAAAGTAAGTTTTCAAAGTATGAGTGTAATGAGTTATCTGTTATTGTTTGTAGTTGGAGTGATTGCTGCTGCTACTATGGTAATTCCTGGTGTTAGTGGTTCTTTAGTGTTAATGCTTTTAGGTTATTACTATCCAGTCATTGCTGTTATTAAAGAATTTACAAAATTTCAAAATTTGGGTTCTAATATCTTAATACTTGGTGTTTTTGGAATAGGAATCTTAGTGGGGATTGTTTTAATTTCTAAATTGATTGAATTTTTATTTCAAAAATATGAGACAAAAACTTATTTTGGAGTTTTAGGATTTATTGTTGCTAGTATTATTGCGATCCCACTTTCTACTTTACTAAATATGACAGTGACCTTTGATATGATTCAAATACTGATTGGTATTATCTTTTTAGGACTAGGAACTATAATTAGTTATAAATTAGGAGGGGAGTAAGATGGAGTTTATAGAAACTTTTATTTTAGGAGTTATTCAGGGAATTGCGGAGTTTTTACCAATTTCTTCCAGTGCCCATTTGATTATCTTTCGTGATATTTTTGGAATTGGTGCTGGAATGCCAAAGAATATGGAACTTACTTTTGATGTGGCACTTCACTTAGGAACTCTTCTTGCAATACTTGTTTTCTTCTTTAAAGATTTTTGGAATATGGCTATTAAGGGAATTACGAAGGGTGTAAGAGATCCTGATGGGAAAATTCTTTGGTATTTAGTAGCAGCTACAATTCCTGCTGCGATTGTTGGTGTTTTGTTTGAGGAAAAAATAGAAAATGTTATTCGTTCTAATTATGTTTTAATTGCTCTTGCTTTAATTATTATGGGAATTGTTATTTACTATGTTGATAAAATATCAAAGCAAGAAAAAGAAGTTAAAGATATGGGGTTGAGAGATGCTGTTATAATAGGATGTAGTCAGGTCTTTGCCTTGATTCCTGGGTTTTCAAGAAGTGGTACTACTATTACAGCAGCACGAGTTTTAAAATTAGATAGAGAGAGTGCTGCAAAGTTTTCCTTTTTCTTATCTGCTCCTGTAGTATGTGGTGCTGTATTTTTGCAACTGATCAAGTCAGGAACGATTGATTTAATTATGATGAACCTATCTACATTCCTACTTGGTGTTATTACTTCTTTTGTTATTGGTATTATTTGTATAAAATATTTGCTAAAATATTTAAAGAAACATGATTTTAAGGTGTTTATGATTTATCGAATTATTTTAGCATTAGTGGTACTTGCAGTTATCACTTTTCGATAATATGGAAAAGATAAAAGTTTAAATGATTGTGCTTTTGTCTTTTTCTTTTGTTTATGTTATACTAGCAATAATGTAAGAGAGGGATATTATGAATGAGAAGATTGTAGCATTATTGGTGACTTTGTTTTTAGGCCTTTTTATTGTGATTGGAGCAGGGGTTACCTTTTTTGTTAAAAAGAAAGAAAAGTTTATTGATTTTGCGTTAGCTTTTGCTTTTTCCGTGATATTGATGCTTTTATTTACAGATTTGCTTCCAGAGGTAAGTGAGGTGCTAGGTGTTAAGCATATCTTATTGTTTTTTATTTTTGTGATCGTGGGAATTTTTATTTTACGGATTTTAGATTTTTTTATTCCAGATCATGAAGATGAAAAAATGACAAAAAAGCAGGAGAAAGATAATTTGGCTCATATTGGAACTTTATCATCTATTGCTTTAGTTTTACATAATATTATTGAAGGAATGGCAATTTATTCTACTTGCACTTCTTCCCTTCGAGCAGGACTTATGATTTCCCTTGGAGTGGGATGTCATAATATTCCGCTTGGTATGGTAATTGCTAGTACGATTTATCAAAGTAATAAAAGTATAAAAAAGACAATCTTTATCATTTTAGGCCTTATGCTTTCTACTTTCTTTGGTGGAATGATTATGTTTTTTATGAATGGTGCTGAATTAAATGCAGTTTTCATTGGGGTTTTACTTTCTATTACGATAGGAATGCTTGTTTATATTTGTAGTAATGAACTTTATCCCAAAATTAGAAAGTCTAAAAATAAAAGAATTAGCTGGTGTGGTATTATTGCAGGAATTGTTTTGATTGCTGTTACCTGCTTTTTGTAGGAGAAAATTATGGATGTTATTGTAAAACAGTTTTTATATGTTTTTTTGCTTTTCTTTGGTTACTCTGTATTGGGGTATATAGTGGAAATTATTTTTTGTACGTTTCACGAGAAAAAGGTTGTGGTGAATAGAGGATTTTTACTTGGACCTTATTTGCCAATTTATGGTGTTGGGGCTATTGTAATTATTTATTGGCTTTATCGTTATCAAAATGATATTGTGGCACTTTTTATAATGGGAGCTGTTGTTTGTTCTTTTGTTGAATACTTTACTAGTTTAATTATGGAAAAGTTATTTAAGATTCGATGGTGGGATTATTCACATATGAAGCTTAATTTAAATGGAAGAATTTGTCTTTCTAATTCTGTTTTGTTTGGATTGGGTGGTATTTTAATAATGAAGGTAATTAATCCTTTTTATATGAGGTTTTTAAGTAGTATTCCATCTTTTCTTTTCTATTTTATTGGGGGATTTTTCTTTGTTGTTTTTTTAGCAGATGTTATTTTAAGTATTGTGATTTTGGTACAATTAAAGTTAAACTCTAATATGTTTATGAATAAAGATGCTACAGAGGAGATTAAGCAAAGAGTTCACGATACTTTGATGAAAAAGAATTATTTTATTTCTCGTATTCTAAGAGCTTTCCCTAAGATTACACTTATTAATGATAAAAAGGTAAAAGAGTTTAATGATTATTTAGAAAAATTAAGAAGAGAGAGAAAATTACAAAAGCGACAGAAAAAGCCAAAAGCTTTCGATAAGTAAAAGCTTGGCTTTTTATTTAGCCTTTTATTTTTTATTATGATGTCTTTGATAAAATGAATATATAGTTAAGAGGCAAAGAAAGGTCTATAAAATTCTTACTAAAAATTTACTTTTTATTGCTGAATGAGTAAATTTATTGTATATTTATATATAGTAGAGAATCGTTTTGATAGGATTTGTGTAGTATAAAGTGATAAAAGGAAAGGTAGAGCGTTATGAGAGAAAAGGTAAGAAAAATTGGTAAGTGTTGGAATAGCTTGGAGAGAAGAAAAAAGATAGGAGTAAGTATTGGTATTCTTTTAGTTTTCTTTTTAGCAGTTTTTATTCCAATGTCTCTTGCTGTATTAGAACCTGTAAAAAGTGTCGTGATTACTTCTAGGGAGTTGAGCTATGAAGGAAAAGAAGGAGGGGCATACCAGATTACCAAAAGTGGT
>CAJTXY010000016.1 GCA_910583685.1 uncultured Bacilli bacterium | reverse complement strand
TTCTTCATATGATTCACCTATAAATAGTATCTCAAACACACCCAAAAATTGCAATCAAAAAAGCATTAGAAAATCCAATGCTTTACTCCTATGTCATAACCCTCCAAAACCAAAATCCATTTTATTCACTTTCAACATCAGAAAGTACTCTATAAAAATAAGAGTTCAATAATAAATACAAATAAGAATAAACAACAAAAGCATTTTTTATAGAATAAAATGTCAAATCAATCATTGAAACATTACTATGCATTAACTTATTTCTATTAGTAGCACACTCATGATATATTTGAAGAAAATTATCATCATAGACAAAATCATCTTTACTTTTCACACGAATTTTAATATCATTAACGCTTTTAATCGAAAAAACATCTCGAAAAATAGCCTCCGACTTCATAAAATCATAAATATTTTGATAAGTCACTTGATAACTTACTAAATCATCCAAAAGTAATAGCAATGAATTTCTAGAAATAAAATGAGATTTCAAATTTTGAAATAACAATTTATAAAACTTACTATTTAAACTAGAGATTTTCCTTTCTTCTACCAATAGTCGAAGTAGACTTTCTATCGCCCGATATATTGAAAATAACAGAAATTTATTATAATAGTCTTCTGCAAGAAACTCCTCTTCTTTATAACCTTTATACTGCTGATAATTAAGTCTTAATTCCGCAAGAAAATTACAATGAATAACATCTTTTTGATTTTTAAATTCTTGAATCTTTATATTCATCATTAATTACTTCTAACAATAAAGCTACTCTCTCTATAACATTTCTGCTAGTTGTTGTCTGTTGAACAAAATGTTGTTCAAACTTTTCCGTCTCCCAAAAATCGATCTTAAATTGATTAAATTTTTCTTTAGATATTTTAATTTCAAAATTATTCTTAATTACAGCGATAACCAAGGCTTCTGCAAAAACAGCATGAATCTTTTTACTAATACTTTTTTCATTTCTTTTTCTACCGTAAACAGCTTCTGGCAAGAATTCCATAATAGTCTGAATTGCTTTCTTTACATCCTCCAAATATCGTCCATACACTTCTTCTGAATTCTTGTTAAAAAATTCACAAACATTATTGAGGGTATCTTTTTTAGAGGTAGTGATTTTAAAATCGACAACTTCAAAATTATGAGAATATGCATAATAATAAGAAACAAATCTTAAAAATAATTCTACATAATTTTGTCTTTTTTTCATAAAGGAATCGTTTTCAATCATTTTTTGGTATTCATCTATTTTTGCAAATTCACGAATTTTATCTAAAAAGACACCAGGGTAAATGGCATTACGAATCTCCTGTTCTGAGAGTTTATCAGAACCAGTATTAATTCTTTCAAATACTTCAAACATACTATTTTTGTTTTTAGGATTACTTTGTTCAAATATAGTTAAATTAACAGAATACTCATCAAAATTAAATCGATCATCATTAGACAACATTTGATAAGTTTTTCCGTACCATTCAGAGGATTTATACTTAATCCTAAAGGGATGATAACGAGAAGAACTTTCTTCATTTATTCCTTCTTTTATATTAGAACACTGACTCCAAGAATTTTCTTTAAAATATTTTAAAGTTTGAATTCGTTGAAAGCCATCGACTACATAGTAAACCTCATCCCCATCTTTCATAACTTTATATAAAAATATATTAGGAATAGGCAAATTTAAAAGTACGGAGTCAATTAATTTAGAGGCAACTGAAATCGGCCAAACATAATCTCTCTGAAAGTCAGGGATGATGATCTTTTTCTTATCTACCCATTTAATTAAAGATTCAATAGATCGCTGTGTAACATATGTCGTAATCTCATAACGGTTGATTTGATAACCTTCTTCATCTTCGTATTGTTCATAATCTTGCATTTCTTCCATTTTTTCTGCTTCCTTTTCTTCTAAAAGCATATCATTCACCTCCAAAAAAAATTGTCAAAATTTATTTTATTATAACTTATTTTTAACCATTATTACAAATCCAAATTAACAAAATATAGTATCGATTAAAGAACATTCGTAGTTTTTACCTCTACCATAATCGAATAAAGATTTATTAATCTCATAAAAAAAATAGACACTCTTCAGCATTGATAGAGTGTCAATCCTATTAAATTAGAGGCGATATTCACTTGCAAAATTGTTAATTTGTTCAGTTACTAATGTTTATAATATCATTGATGGCTTTAGTAAAACGAATCACACCTCACGGATTTCGGCATTCACATATATCCTTATTATTTTGGTTAAGCTGTGATAAAAGAAAGAAAATAAGAGTTGAATAAAAGATCAAATGTTTCAAGCACAATAAAACCCTTGATATACAAGGGTTAAATTCTAAATGGTGCACTCGAAGGGATTCGAACCCCTGACCTTTTGGTTCGTAGCCAAACACTCTATCCAACTGAGCTACGAGTGCAATTATAAAAAGAAGACCATATAACAAGGCCCTCTTTAAATACTAACTGGTGGCTCCAGCGGGAATCGAACCAGCGACACAGGGATTTTCAGACTTTTTACTATTATTTTGAATAAAGCTAAGTCAATCAAATTTTTGTCCCAATTCTTCCTTAAAGCCTTATTATATGGACTTATTTAATCTTATTCTAATTTTTAGTAAATATAACTAAGATTAAATAAAGCGAACTTTTCTATTAAATTCTGTCCACATCTGTCCACAAATATTTAATAGAACTTTTTGTCCATACACATTAGCTGTTCTGCCTTGTGTTTCTGCATAATTCATTATTATAAATTTCAAGAACACATATAATATAGCATAAAATTATACTTCATGCAATATATTTTTGTCCTAAAATTTAAAAAAGTGGATTTTTTGTCCACAATTTACTCTTCTATAGTAATTTTAATCTCTTTTCCGAATCTGTTTTGAATTTTACTAAGAATTTCTTCATTTGATAATTTACTATACTTAAATTCCTCTAAACTTTCTAGAGATGGTAATTTAGAAGTAATATATTTTTTGCATTTATCAATAACTGTAGAAAGATTAAAGTAATCTACCTTCTCATTCGATATTACTTCTAAAGTTATCTTTAAATCATCTATTTTAGAAAGTTCTGCTTTACCTACTATAATACTTGCAATATGCTCAGTAGGAATAGTTAGAACATTATATCCATCTTTAAATAAACTTTCTCTTGAAAACTTACTAAAAATATATGTTGCATTTCTATTAATCTTCTTTTTACTTGCATGAACATATCTTCTAGTTGTTCTCAAATCTGCATGACCTGCTAGTGCTTGAACATCTCTTTCAGTTAAACCATCATTATAATTCATTTGATTAGTTAAATAATAATGTCTTAGCCCATGGAAATTAATATCAATACTTATTTCATCCTTTTTCCTAAAATTCCCCCACGTTCTACTAATTCTAACAGGTCGATAGAAATCACCATCTTTGTTTAAGAATAAATTAGGTATCTCTTCATAATCTGGATTTTTAATCTTTAAATAATTAACATAGTTTTGTCTATAAACTAAATACTCATTATAAACCTTGAAAAACCGCTCTGGAACTGGTATTGCTCTAACACTATCCCTTGACTTTGGATGTGATTCCATCCACTTGCCATTTTCATCCTTTACAATAACAGTATTCACATATACCTCCATACGATCAAAGTTAATATCCCTTTCAATATGTTGTCCTGCCACTTCTTCTTCTCTCATACCAGTATATAACCCATATAAAAATTGAAGTCGTTCTCTAATGGGAGCTGTCATAATTTTTGCTTCTATTTCCTCAAGTTCTTCAAACTCTGGAACTTCTATAGGTTTAGAATCAAATTCAGGTTCTTCTAATTCTGCCATAGGGTTAGAGGAAATCCAACCAAGTTTATAAAATCTCCCAAATAATATGCTTAATAATGAATATTCATGATGCAGAGTATTTGAGGATATCATTCCACCCTGTTGCTTTCCATTCCCTCTTTTAGGTCTTCTACTTTCCATATCAATTATTTTGGTTAAGAATAAGGAATCAATTTTTGTAATATCTACATTCCCTATTGCTATTTTAAGCGTTTTGATATAATTTTTATAAGACACAACTGTTGCGGGAGCTGGTTTCTTAGGTTTAGTTCTGTACCAATCTAGAAATTCATCACAAGCATCAGCAAATCCAATATGCTTAACCTTATCGTGCAATTTTAATGTGTTTTTTGCAAGATATTCATCATTCGCCTGTTCCGCTTTCTCCAATGTATCAAATAATTCATCATATGGAATAGGATATTTTGAGGACTTTTGATACCTAACTCTAAGTTTACCATTTTTTGTCATTGTAATATGTGGTGGTAATTTCTTCTGTTTCATAACTAAATACTCCTAAACATTGCTTTGTTATTTTTACTTTCTATCCATTTTTCTACACTAGACTTTCTAAACAATCTGTCCTTTCCATCTTTGATAACTGGAAAGTTTTCCTCTCTAATATATTTTGCTAGTTTATATTTAGAAAACATATTAGGATAAATGTCCATCAACTCTTTAGCTGTATAATAAATATCCTTTTCTTCAATATCTGTTTTTATATCTAAATTGCCATTTTCAATTACAATTCGAATAACATCTGCTAAGCTAACATTTTTTAGCATATTGTATGTAATATTTTCTTTCATATAATTTACCCTTCCTTTCATTTAATAATTGTGATAACCAACACTATTTTAATTAGTGATTTTACCACAATAAATAATAACTACAACCCCTGCAAACAAAATTTCTATTAAATAATGAAATATTCCTAATTTATCTTAATATTATCATTATTTATAAAGAAAATTCATCCAATGATATCTTTTCATCCTGATTCATTTTCTGGTTGGTTTCTATTGAGAAATTATTTATCTCTTCTTTGGCAAAGTCTAAATCATTTCTCAACTGTTCATTTTCTTTTTTCGCTTTCTCCAATTTTGAAATTAGATTTTCTTCTATTTCATCATCATATCTTATATACCAATATTCATAATCTGCTGAAACAGACTTATCATATTCATAAGATATACCATTACTGGTCTGTAGAATATTAACATGGAAAATATTACCCTCCTTATAATTTGTATCTTCACAATCATATATTCCAAATACATTATCAGATAATATTTTTACCTCTTTAGGAATTACATATTTCATTCCTAAACCACCTAAGTAATCTTCACATAATGTCATTAATATATGAATTTTTCTTTCCGTTCCAAGAAAACTTCTTGACTGACTTCTCAAATACTTATAATACTCATATATTATTGTATTTTGATTAGTAATACTTTTCTTACCATTATCTAATTTCATTCCAGTAAAGTCATCAATAACTATCAAGGAAATTCCTTCTCCTGTTGTTTCCAAAAACTTATTTTCAGCATATGTGAATAGTTTTTGAAGATTATGATGAGTTGATATTAGGAATTCTGATTCATCAAATACGATCACCCTATCTAGATAATTCATTTTAAAATCTGTATATATCATATTGTAATTATCCTTATCGTAATCTATATGAGAACTATTAAATCTAAATCGATTTTTAAACTTATTAACATCACAAGAATGTCTTGTAAGAAATCTTTTATATATTGTTTCGATAGTATCACTTGGTGTCAAATAAAGAACATTCTTATTTTCTGTGATAGCCTTATAGGCAATATTAATAGCCCAAATACTTTTATGAAGTTTATTATTACCTAGAATAGTTGTAATAGTGCCATTTTTTAACCCATAGATTTCTTCATCAAGAAATTTTATTCCTGTTGAAATATCTATTCTTTTATCTTCTAAATTTTCTAATTGAATGTAAGTATTATCCTCTTTTATATCAATAACATCTACATACTTATCAAAGAAGTGCTTTGCTACTTTCTTACTAATACTATTAAAATTCGTTTCCTTTGAAGATAGATTTAATAAATCTTGTTGTATTTTGTTTTTTCTATCTCTTATTAATTCATCAATCTTACCTACTAATTCTAACTTGTCATAAGAACCTATGTTTTCATATTCTTCGACAGCATCATTTTCAGTAGCTAAAGATTTTATGACTTCTCCCAAGTCTATTTTATCTGTTACTTCTATCTGTTCTAACATAATTTCACACATCTTAATTTCATTTCCTGACAAAATATCAGCATTTCTTAAATATTTAATATGAGAAACTATTTCTTCATTACTCATTTCTGTATTAAATATTTTTAGCAATTCTTTGTCTATATTTTTGATATTAACTCCTCCTTTTTAATGCTATTATATACAAGCATTCTATATTGTTTTTTCGTTGTAATATAAGCAATTCATAGAATTTCCTTAAACTTTAATTTTTCAGTTTTGAACTTTACTTTTATCTAAATTATATTTTCATTAGGTTTATTTAGATAAATCATAAAGCTGACATCTACATCTCTACTGATATCTTCAAGTGTAAACCGGTAACTTAGTTTACCATTTAGTTCATAGTCATACTCATGTTTCTCTTGAAATTCTTCTGTTTCATCATAATCATAGTTAATTTCATATTCATAGATAGTACCATTAGAAACAAAACTATCAAGTATTTCCTTAATATATTTCATAACCATTTTATAAGTTCTTAGTTTATTAGGTAAACTTTTAAACCCCTCTAATTTTGAAGAAATAGAATAGCCTGTGTATTCATCTTTTCTAGTTTCATAATGAACCTTCTGCATAATCCTACTAATATTGAGCATAAATATATTATTATATTTCTTTCTTGGATTCTTTCTAATAAATATTTCTATCCCAATAAAATATGCAATGGAATGTTTCATCGCTTGGTTCAACCTATATTGATAACACCTTGGTATTAAACTGTTAGAATATCTTCGACATTTTTTTATAACTTTTCCGAATTGCTGAAAGCTATAAGTAAAGCCTATGTTGTTTTCACCAAGGTCATATAAATTAAATACATTAAGAAATTTTTGCTTAATCTTAAGATTACTTACACCATAACTCTTATTATTTTCATTTCTGAATTTAGGTTCAGTGGTTAATGTAATTTCTTTTAATGTTAAATTACTAAGTGTAGATATGTAACGTTCATAATTTACATCTGAAATTTTTACATTTTTAGAATGACCTTTTCTGCGATAATGTCTTTCAATTTCTTTCAATGATATGTCATAGTCATAATCACTTTTTAAATACCTATCAAATAAAATATTGGTAAATAAAATTTCAACATTTGTAAAATATAACCTCGCTTTTAGTTGGTTCAAGATTATTTCCTGTTGATTCTTTGATAATTCATCATACTTTTTTAATTCACCATTAACCATAAGTAAATCCTTAGGTATCTTGGCAATCAACGCTACTTTGTAATATCTTCCTGAGGCTTCATTTACTAAATATTCTTCTCCATCAATATTCTTTGAACTAATATTTTTTAAATCTAGTTCATAAAGATTAGCTAAAAGATTATCGTGTACTGTAATTACACTTCCTACCTCTAATCTGCCTTTTATTTCTTTCACATAAACCCTCCATTTCTACAATCAGGAACTAACCTCAGAATGAAAGTTCCTAATTGTAACTAAAATTGGCAACAAAATATGGGCCCAATATTTCCTGTTGCTAAAACCATCATATCGTAAATAATAAGGCATTTAAATTGGGTACTTGAGACAATGTTGGGACATAGATTTAATTACATATCAAATATATTGACAATTAGAATTATTGTTAAGATAATAGCATAAAGAGGTGATTTTATAATGTATAAGAAAATTCGTTTTTTAGAAAACAAATCAGCTAATATATTAATAAGAAATGTATCTGTAGGTGAAAATGTCAAAGAAGAAAATAGAACCAGAAAATGGTTCTTAAAATCCAAATACAAATTGCCTAAAGAAGTTGGTCCTTTAGATGCTTGCTTTGCGGACTTTCTAAAACTAGGGAAAGAATTATATGAAGTAAATAAAAGCAAGATAAATAAAATTGATTTCAAGAAGGTTTCCTTTAAGTTATCAAATAAAATAAAGGCAGATATTATCTGTGAGGCACGTATTGGATATTTATTGATAAACTCTCAAAATGAATACAATGAAGAAACAAAGAAAATTTTATATAATTATTGTAATGGTAAGGGTAATAGTCGTGATAAATACAAGGAAACCAACTTGTTATATTTAGTAGAAAATAATGATTATCCCTTATTTCCAATAGAAACTGATTCTTTATTAGATATATCAATATTTACATACTTAGTAATCTGCTCGTTAAGAAATTATTATAAAGGTGAATACAAAAATGATATATCCTTTGAGACATTTACAAATATAGATAAGAATAATATTGATGATTTCTTAGATGCCATTATTTTTTTCATGAAAACATATGAACCTTCTTCATATTCACCACCCCTTTCAGAACATACAGAGCTTAAATACAATCCAAATGACCAAAAAGTAGAAACATATAGAACTTTTGATAGTATTTTCAGTCTTTATTGGTTTATCTTAAAGTTACAAATTATGGCTATTAGTAATAACACTACGCTAATTAACTTATGCGGATGTGGAGAAGTTATTTTGGGTAAAGGTGACTTTTGTAAAATTTGTACTTTAGCACATAGAGCAGAACAAAAGAGAAAGCAAAGAGAAAAACCAAATTAAAAAAGCTAAATCATAACAATGAATTAACCTTTTATTTTCCTTCAAATAACTTTATCCAATTATACACTGTAGTTCTACTCTTAACACCTAATAATCTTTGCATTTCACATAATGTAATTTCTTTATTCTTCCATTTAAAATAATATTTAAGAAACTTAGGGTCGTTTTCTAATGACTCTTTTGTTTTCTCTCTACGTCCAAACTTAACTCCCCTAGCTAAAGCTCCATCAATGCCAATTCGACACTGAAATCTTTTATTCTTTAAATCGAATGTTGCAAACTGTCCCATAATACCAATAAGTAATTCACTAATTGGATCAAGTACAGCATTTCTACAATCTATAGTAAATCCTGATACTTTAAGACATATTTTTAGTTTTTCCATATCTCCTGTCAAATTAAATATATCTAAATTATTTCTTGCTAATCTTGTAAAATCTGTAGAAACCAAAATACTTCCCGGATTTTCTTCCAATTTTTTCATTAACTTATCGTATTCCGGTCTTTCATTTCTAGTTTTTCCACCTGAAATATACTCAATATAAATGTTTTCTCTCTTAACTCCTAATTTAATTAATTCATTAATTTCATAAATTGCATCTTGATGATGACAAGAACAACGTGCATAACCAAACATAACACTTTCCTTCATATTTTCTTTTTAACCAAATGACCATTTATACTACCTTAACAATTATTTGAACACTCTCGAAATTCTTAACCAATTAATTGCCAAGAATTATATGTAGAATTCTATGAACAATTAAACTATAGTTTGAATGAACACACAATATTTAGAGAAAATCAGATATTAATCTGATCTCCTTTGTTAATTATTCTTCCTGTTGCTCGCTTGATAGGAAAGTTACTTTTTCTGCAATCAACCTAATATCCAGATTACTGTCAACTCTTTCTACCCTACCTTTTACTCCAACAATATCGCCTTTATGACAAGAGCCACAAGTACATTGTGCAATATTATCAAAAGCATAGCAGTCAATAAAATCTGTATCATAGACTCCATCTGAATTTTTGAAATTTCTTGGAACAGCTAAAGATATCACAGCATATTTCTTATATTCTTTTGATTTATCTTTATTCTTTTCTACTACTATTTCATTAGTAAGGCGACCTACCAAAATCATTTGGTTTAACATTTTCTTCTCCTTTCCATTATTATTTAGATAGGTCAACAAACCTACCTTGGTTTGAAATGTTACAACAAATAACAATTAATAACAAGATATGTTGACAAAATTAACACAATGTAACGATTTAAAGTAGAAATAACAACCCTACTATGCATATAATACGAAAATAAAACCACATAGCCATTTAAGACCATATGGTTTAATTATATTACTTTATAGGTTTAATTTCTTCAACAATCACCTGTGCATAGCTTATATTATATTTTTTATCTTTTATCATTTTAAGTTTACCCTTTACTTCCAGCATTGCTCCTATACCATACTTTGTAGAAATATGCATAGCTTCTTTAGCAGCTAACTGACACTTAATTATACTAATATCATTTGAATCATCTTCAATTTCTATTTCAAATATTCCTACTTCTTCACCTGTTGATTTTTGAATATAAGTATCCCCTTTTAATTTTCCAATTAATCTAACTTCATTTAGCATACAACCACCTACCTTCCCATAATCACACAATTTTAACACCCTATTAACCACATAAACTTTTAATACAATATCCTATAACCTAATTGACAAAAAGAAGTATTTCAATAAACCAAAACTATAATTCTTGAACTACAGTTATAATTTTCTCATCATCTTTAGGAACTAATAAATAATTTAGTCATAATTACCACACAATAACTCTTCTACAGTTCCTGCTCCACCAACCATACTTTGGTCATCAATTCTATTACTAAATACATAATTAAATGATACATTACCATTATTTAACTCCAATGGAATATAAACATTGTAATCATATACCGTATCCATATTATATAAATACAAGTACATATATTCATCACCTGTAGATGATTTCCCTTTTTTCAACTTATAATAAAAGTCTACATTATACTTATTGTAAAATGACTTTAAATTGTTTAGTCCATGTTCTAACGTTATATTAGGACATTTTTTCATTTTAGCACTTAAATATTCACTCTTTCCATCACTTGCAAATATTACAATTCCTATTACAACAATTACTACAAATACAACTACATAGATAAGAGAATAATTTTTTTTGCTAGAGCTATTACTCGTACTATCAGTTTTTGCTTGTTCTTTTTTTCCACTACTAGAATCTCTTGGTGGTTCACTTATTTTATATTTTGATGAATTATCTAGTTTCATAAATAGTACCTTATCATATTTAACTCCAAAAGTTAT
The DNA here is from genome assembly GCA_910583685.1 of uncultured Bacilli bacterium. Lineage (GTDB taxonomy): Bacteria > Bacillota_I > Bacilli_A > RF39 > UBA660 > MGBC119817. Next base: position 22,236 of record CAJTXY010000016.1, on the reverse strand, counting down.
ACTATTACCTTTATACTTATTTATAGTAACTACTTCGTTTTCATCATCATATTTATATGATTTAATATTAGAATAAGGTATTTTTATTATTTCATCATCAAATGTATTAATAATTAAACTTTCATCTTTTATCTTAAGTATAGCATCTTCATTCTCATAAATGACATTAAGCTTCTTCATATTAATCAATATCCTCTATTGCACTATTAATAGCATTAATCCAATCTTTTTTACCATTAACTACAAAAGTTTGTGTTCCACTTTTTGTTTCCACTACAAGATTGTTTAAAAACCCTGATCTTATTTCAACTATATCTTCTATTTCAATTTCACATTCCTTTTTGCCTACATTTAAAGCATGTGCTTCAAAATATAGTGTTGTATTGGTCAACACTAATTTTCCTCCTTGTGTTCCAATACCATGACACCAATTTGCTGACCCTGTCTTTAATATTTTCTCTTTCATAAAACTTTCTCCCTTTAATTATTTACATATATTTTTTAATACTTCTATACATTTATTATTTTTATCACATAATAATTCTAAATAATCTTCCCATAAATAGATTCTATTATCATCATTTGATATATTAACTGATGTATGAACACCAATTTCTTTCTCTATATCTTTTAAATTCATACCAACAAAACTTATTATTTTTAATTTTTCAGCTAATTCCAACGCTACTTTCTTGTTCAATGTATTATTAGCAATTCTTAAACCAGTACCCATCATAGCAAGACCTAACAAAAATGTAAATGGACTAAATTGAAGTATACTTATAATAAATACCAACAATCCTAAACCAGCCCATAAAATCCCAAATACAACCATTTTATCTTCTCCTATTCATTTGTTTTATCAACTATTTTATACTTTGATACATCTATACTATCCTCACTATTACCTAATGAAGTTCCACCAAGAGTATAATCCCTTTTTGTTTCAGGATCAATTAATACTTCAGTCATATATTCTTCTAAATATGTATTATAATGCATACTAGAATATTGTAGTTTACCTATCTTTAAATATTTAAAATTATCTGAAAACTCCCCCGTAACATTAAGTGAATCCCTAGAGTTTGGAACACTTCCATCAGTTACTACTTTTTCAACTACCATATTTACTGTAAAATTTTCCCCATCAATACTATAACTACATTCCACACTATTTTGTACTGTAGAACTTGAGCTTCCTTTTAAGGTATGAGTATAGGAACATGTTCCATCCTCATTAAGAGTATAGTAAGACTCTCCAGATACTGATGAACCATAACTATTTCCTGTGTAATGTATTTCATAAAATTTTGTTTTAAACATGCTATAATCCATATTCTCTATGTCATACTTATACAATATACTTTTTTCACTATCATCAGTTTTTTTAATGTTATTAGAACTTGTATCATCACAACCAGATAACAATAACACAACACTAATTAAAATAAATAAACAAAGCAAACTTTTTCCATATTTTCTTTTCATATTTTACTCCTCTTATCACTTCTCTTATAATAATGGCTCACATATCTGAACCATATTTGCATCTCTAATTGAAATTATTTTGTGAACATTATTTTCTAATATATTTCTAAATACCTCATTTACTGCATCACCATATTTTTTTATATCTTCATCTGATGGATTTACTCCATAAATAATAACTACTGCTGTTTCATTTTTAATAGATGATAGTTTTAATTTAATAAGTGCCTCTTCCAATTGACTTATATTCTGTACAAACTGATTATCAAAATAGTCAATAATTACTACATCAGGCTTATCTGTATTTATTATTTCTACAATAGCATCTATATTCTTTTTACCTTCAATAAATGTGCCCTTTGCCTCTCTACTTCTTAATACATTTTTTCTTAAATGCCAGTGATGTTTTTTGATTAATCCTAACATATTGTCTTCAGTTTCATATAAGCTAAAGTACCTTACTTTCTTATTTTCAACTAATAAACTGTTAGTAAGAGTTATCCCCCATAAGACTTTATGATAATCCATAGTAGGTGTTATTAATAATGGTTTACCTACATTTAAGAATTGAAAGATTTCTTTTAGTTCATTACCTTTGTCTATTATAGGCTTATACTCATCTTCCAAACTAATCACTTCCTTACTTCAAATCTATAATATAAATTTTCTTCAATTGTATTACTTTCTTTCAATACCTTTTATTATTGATAAGGAACAACTACTGCTTCCTATACATTCATTAGCATTTTCAATATACTTATAATCAAAATCTATATTAAGATTATCTTTACCTTTTATTAGTACAGTAATTGTCCTATCATTTCTACTGGTAATTTCACATATCGACCCTATGCATTTATCAATATCTTCTATTCCTAGATTAGAATTATTGCATTCTTCAATACCTCTAATAGAATGAATACTTATTTCTTCTTCAAATTCTTTAAATAAATCAGTACCATTATAATCCTTCCACAGTTCCTGTGTATTTCTATTTCCATCATCATATTGTTTTATAAGTAAACTTTTACCATTTACCTTTAATAATTTTCCCGGAATAGTCAGAACACCATTTTCAGTAATAAGTTCAAATACAATGTATTTATTGACTAAATTATTTAACTTATCATAACTTTTATCTTTATCTAAATAAAAGAATGAATTATCTTTTGTATCTAATATTGGTAATAAATCGTATAAATTATCTTTCTTCTGTATAATACCTGTATTCATATGTAACTCCTAAATATTTTTAGTTTTCCCTATCTCTATCAACTAATATCCATACTTATATTAATCTTACAGTAATACTATTCTATCCTTATATTCTGGAAACCTATCAATAACAAGCTTACATAATTCTTCTAATGCCAAATAACTAACACATCCTGCCGAGTAATAACAAACATTATCTATTATAATAGGTGGATATGTTTGACAAGATATAATACCACCAAATGCCTTTTCTTTAAGATTTTCTTCCCAAACATGCAAATACCAATCCTTACCGAATATGCAGTCTTCTAATTCTTCACCAAAATCTTCTTTTGTTTTTATAGGAACGTTTTTTACAATATCATTTAAAAGAATATAAGCAAATTCATACATAGACTTAGGTTGTTTACCATCAAGTGTATAGACTCTTCTATTTTCTATTTTATTGATTACATTAACTACAGCTTCTGGGATATCATACTCTTTAAGTAATTTATACTTAGCACATAATTTAAGTAGAAATTCTTTATATTCTTTATAACTTTCTAAACTACTGCTTTCAACAGTATTGATAAATTCTTCATCATTAAATAATTTCTCTAGATTTTCTTTTTCTGCATCCTCAACAATTAACCCAAACCATTTAGTAGATGAATAGCAACTCAAGATGTGAATGTAACTACAAATAATAAATTTAATTTTACTATCACTTACTAACTTTAGATATTCTTTCAATATGTTATCATATATATCCTGATAAGTAATTGAAATATAATTATTCTTCTCTGCAGATGTTTTTAATAAACTATTTTTATCAATAAATGCAAGTTGCTTATAATTAGGATGCAATAATACAAATAGTTTAGTTGCATCAGGATACTTTTCTTCAATCGTTTCTCTATATCTTTCTAATTGTTTATCACCTTCTGGAGATTCTATCTTATTCTCCATAGCAATTATATATTGATTACTTTCTATTGCTAAAGATATTACGAAATCAATATGATACTTTTCTCTTACAACATCTACATTTTTAATTTCTACTTTTTCTAAATTAATATTTTTGAAATCTTGATATTCATCACATAACTTTTGAGTATTAATATTCATTTGAATTATTTTTAGAAACTGTCTAATCGGAAAATAGTCCAATACAGAATCCTCATTTGCTGGTTGCAACAACCATTTTAGAAAATTACTATGCTTAATCTCCATATCACCTATGCCAAAAACATTTGCTATGTCTAAAGAATCATAGTACTCCTTTAAATAATTAAATGATTCATTATTGAAACACTCTTTTGTCTTCTGCACCTTTTACCACCTCTAGTGTCATATTATCACACTTGAGGTGTAAAAGTAAATACCCTGTAGTGTAAAAATAATTTCTTTCAAGTTGGTAAAATAATCTCAAGGGTGGTACATATGAGGATAAACGATAAAGAAAACTATGATAAAGTAAAATCAAGTATATCAATGAGAAATCTAAAAACAATTATTGATAGTAAGGATTATACGATTACAAAAGTAGCAATCAACTCTAAAATAAGTGATTCTACAGTTAACGCATACATAAACGGACAGAAGATTCCGTCTCTTCCAACACTAATAAGTATTGGAGATTACTTAAACTGCAATCTAGATTATTTACTAGATAGAACTGATAATCCTATAACCATGAGTGATTTAGATAAAATTAACTCTGATAGAGAATTAAATCAGTTATTTCAAAATATTGTATCTCTTCCAAAGGAGAAACAAGAATTAGTTAAAGCATATGTAAAAGGTATCTTAAATAGTTAGGATATCTTTTATTATTGTAAACTTATATGTAATTATGTTATATAGTAATAGTTATTTTCGTTTTTTGTTTGAAAAAGGATATCTTAATTATAAGTAACACCATAAACTTTGAAATTACAAGACCTAATTACAAAGTAATTTTTGTACATTAGATTTATTAGTTATAAGTCGTATTATTTTACTTTCATATTCCCAACCATAAACTTTGATATTTCGATTCTTTCTACTTGTATCATTGATTTTAGTGATAAATCCCACAGTCTTTTGAATAGTTCGTTCATCCCTTTTTAAGTTATAGATAGATTTATTAATATAGGATTTAATTTCATCAACTGCTTCTTTCTTTAGTATAAATAGTTTTTGATTATATTCACTACCATAAACTAATCCATTTTCATAAATAGTTAGTTTTTGATTACTATTAGGTATAATAATTTTAATTAACCAATTATTCTTTGTTTTCATTCGGTTAACTCCTTCCAATTAAGTTTGTGCAACATTGTGCCACATTTTAGCACCCATTTGCCACAAGTTTATTAGTATCGAGTATAAACCAACATATGATTATGTTTTAGCGATTTATAACCCAATATTTAAAGATTATATAAAGTAAGTGTGTACTACCTAAAATTAGATAGTACACCTTAGCTGTAGAGATATAGGTTATGTTTTATGGTACTGTTTGATTTAGGTAGTCAGTACCAAACTACATTCAATTAGTGTTATTTGATTGAGGTAGTAAACACTATGCTACAATTTAATCATTACGTTCATCTTCCTCCTACTTTAGAATCAGGATTGTATTACACTTGCACTCTCCTTTTAAGTTGTAGGTTATAATAGTTTTAACTTTCTATTATAGTTTAAAGTAATAAATAATTAATTTCTCTTATTAGTCTTTTTAATAATTATAATTCTCTTAATTTGTTTATTAATTATTGTTTTCTTTTTTTATAATAATGTTATTATTATTGTTTATTATTATTGTTTATTATTATGGCTTTTTCATGAGTTTGCTTCTCGTATCAACAGTTGTGAAATCAATAGCTCGTATAATTAGATAAATAATCAATACTATTACCTATCTGTAATTATATATGAATTATGAAAAGTTATTTTATTGAAATATCTATCTATAATTATATATGAACTTGATACATAAACTTAAATAATTACTTAAACTTTTCAAGTCTTAATATTTCTCGTTCCGTCATTTTAAGATTATATTTTTCTTTTAACTTCATAACAATAAGTCTATCTAGTATCTTTAATTCTTCACTATTTAACACTATAATATCGCTTGACATATTATATATTTGCTCATAACTAAGATTATGTTCATTACCAAAGTTTTTATATAGTGCATAGATATTGCTTGATACTAAATTTGCATAATAAATTATATAATTCTTCTTTGTATCATTTTTAAAATCTATCTCCTGTTTAGTTAGTTCATCATTCATAAATAGTATTCCTTCCTTAGATAAGTTTTGGGCATAGAATTTTTTGTTGCCAAATATTCAGAAATTTTTGTTGTTCTTCATTAGGCAAGGAATTATTTTTTGCTCTGCTTTGAACTACAACACCATTTCTAACTTCTACTGTTACTAATGATTTATTTTGCCGATCAATTTCTCTCATAAAGTATAAATCACAATCCCCTAAAGCAAATTTTTCTGCATAAGTTTTTACACAATTATTCATTTGCTTGGATTCATCAACTAAACTCTCAATACTATTAGCTGGAAATACTATATATTTTTTATTACTATAAACATTATCTTTTAGAATAGTTGCTCGTTCTTTTATCAGTCTATCATTAGCTTCATTTCTAACTACTTCTAGAAGCTTCATAATTTTATCGTGTTCTTTTTGTAAATTGCTAGGATATAATATCTTGCTATCCTTCATATCATAATCCAATTGATAACAAGCCCTTAAATAATCTAAATACTCCTGTTCATAATAACTATTATTACATTTCAAGACTTTATAATATGCCTTTTCAATGTTTACGAATCTTGATAACTCTTTTAAACAACTAAATCCTACAAGTTTATTAATCAATTTTATATCTTCCTTTTGTAACACTCTTAAAACCTTTAGCTGTTCATAAGTCATATTATGTTTCTTCATAAATGTATAAAAAGTTTTAGGCACTCCAAATATCTCCTGAAATGTTTTACCTGTAGTAAACTTATCTGCTCGTATTGCTAAATTATATAATTTCATTTTCACTAACATTTCAAAGCTAGGATACCTTGCTAATCTCCTAAAATAATCAACAAAGTCTATATACCCTACTTTTGCAATAAATTTATCTAATTGTGAATATTTTAAATCAGTATGGCGTAGTAAATATTTTAAGTTATAAGGAGATACTATTCCCCTAACATCTCTATATGCCCATCTATAATTTCTTAATCTCCAATTTGTGAATTTTTGATAATGAGCAATATACATATACCCCATATGATTATGCACTTGGTTAGTTACAAAATCTTTTACTTCATTTTCTTTAATAATAGTTCTCATATATTCTGTAATATAACTATGAACGTTAAGCTTCTTATAAACACTATACAACTCAAATGTTCTTAAAATATATGTATCTTCTATCATATCTAATAATTGTAAATTATCCTTAAATACAAACTCCTTAAGACGTCCTGACTTTATTAGTAGGTTCTGTTTGCAATTAGGACACTTTCCATATTCATTAACTTTCTTTTTAGAGATAAACTCATATTTACAATTTGTACAAGCACAATGGTTACCTTTACTTTTAATAATTAGATTATGTTTCAATTCATTTTCTTTTATAAATCTTTTAAATGAACTTGGTATAGTAAATCTTCTATCTGCTTTTTCTAAGATTTTTCTATATTCTTTTTTTACATAACTCATTATGCAAACTCCAATGATAATTGCATTTGATTATCATCATCTTTCTTCTCTGCTTTTGGTTTAGTTTTACATTGTATTGTTTCTTTTTTATCTAATCCAAGTTCTTCATTACTAATATTAAAATAATCTATTGCCCAACCATAAACGGTTTCATCATCAACTACTGCTGTATTATCAACCTTATAATCCCCTGCTTTTTTAATTATATATTGATACATCTGCTTAATTGATTTCTCTTCATTTAGATATTTTTCATCCATATCTGGCTGCTTTAATAAATAATTAATAATTTTAATTATTGGCGTATTCTGATAATCTTTCTGGTATAACTCTTTTAGTCTATCATAACCATTCATATTTACATCACCTTCTTTTCCTTAATGGTTTAGTTTTTGTATTAATTTCTGCTATTCTATTATGTTTTTGATAGGACTTTATTGTCTTTCTAATAATTTGGCGATCTTTTTTTAATTGATTACTAAATTCAAAATAAATGTTTGGAGCATATTCAACTGCTTTAAGTGCAATGTCGTACTTTGAATTTATCATTTCTACAATAAGATTAGGGAAATTATTTATCCAAGTATCTTGACTCATAATTTTTAGAATGTTCAAAGCATCTTCATCAAATATTATCTTTACAAACCGACCTATTTCATTGCCATTTCTTCTTTTCACACATCAACACACCTCCTGACTGTCTTTAACCACATGTGAATTTTATTTACAAGACTAAATAACAAAAAATACCAAAAATAACTTTTACTGACAACCTTATTAACAGATAATTAAATAAATAGGCATAATAAAACATACTATTTCTAGTATGCTATTCTTCACTTTCGATGGGTAGTAAAGTTTTTTCCCATTTCCTTAATATCCGCATTATTTCATCATTAGGTAATTTATTAAATCGTGTTCTTGCTTGAACGATACTACCTTCTCTTACTTCTATTGTAACCAAAGATTTTGATTTTTTATCTTTTTCTCTCATAAAGTATATTTGACAATCATTATTACTATATCTAACTATATAAGACCTTAAACAATTATGCTGTTGAGTCCCTTCATCTAACATATCTTCTAATGTTTCTGCTGGAAATATTATATATTTCTCATCTTCATAATAATTAAAACTTAATACATTAGATAAATGTTTTATTCGATTATCAATATCTGGATCATCAATTATTTCAATTTGTAGATATAACCTATCGTGTTCTTCCATAAAGTTTGGAGGATATAAGACATTTTTATCTTTTAAATTATATCCAAGTTCCTTTGCCATTCGTATATAATCACAGTATTCTGGAAGATGATTATATTCAAATTGAGAACTATTCAAATAAGTTCCCAACTCTATCCAATTTGGTGATATCATTTCTAACAATTCTTTAGCAATTTTATATTCTCCACCAAATATATCAATCACAAATCTGTCCTTACATTTGCATAATTGTAGACCTAATAATTCTTGATAGCTAATATTAATTTCTTTCATAAAAGGTAAAAATTCTTTACCAACGCCAAAAATTTCTTTAAAAGTTTTCCCTTTCAATAAATGTGATGCATCATAGGCTAGATTATATAATCCAAACTTTACTAAATATTCAAACTGTGGATAATAAATCGGTTCAAATGTCAAACATAGAATATCAAAATAATAATCCTTTATAAAGTCCTTTGTCTCCCATATATTAGTATATTTATAAATTGTATCTTTTAATATTTCAAAATTTTCTGTATACAAAAATCTATGTTTTGTGAAATTTTCATAAAGAGGTGTATGAAAAGGTAATCCTAAATAATAATCATTAATTCCATCATTGCCTTTTAATTGTTCATAAATATCTTGATAATAATAACAACATATACTATTATCTGATAAGAGCCTAAGTTGTAAGCACATAATATAATCTTTACGAACTAAATAGGTACCACTTATTGATAAACTACTAGAACTAGTAATAAAACGTTGAAGATTATCTCTAGAAGATGTTTCTTGTATAGTATATAAAATAGCTTCTCCATCAACGACATCGAATGCAAAGTAGTAACGATAATTATAATAATCAAATCGGTCAATGGAATCAACTTCTTCTATATAGCAATTATATTTTTCATAATCGTATTTTACTCTGTCATATCGTTTATTACACCGTTCACAATAATAATCATTTAACTCTCCAAAACACGTTGAACAACAATATAATTTTCTTGATTTATCATAAATAATCATTTTTTCAGAAATTTCAAATATAAATTTTTTAATATTATCTGGAATATCATCAACATTTTTCCAAGTCTTTGGTATTTCTTCAATTATATTATCAAATTTATCATTAAATACTAATTGTTTCATTAAATTAACATCGCCTTTTACTTCTTATTACCCTATTATTAACCACATTTAACCCAATTGTGAGAGTAAAACAACATTGCGAATATGTTTGGACTATGGTATATAATTAACGCAATAATTCCACCCAATCACACGTATAAATTAGTTCTTTGCAAATTCCCATATTCTTTTAAAAAGAAGACATTCCATTACAGCATTTCCTTTAGCAGATAAATAATTTTCTTCTCCTTTTACATTATAAGTATTTTCTTGATGTTACTAGAGGTTATATTTTTAATTTTTCAAGTCTGGTAATTCTTCTACCCATTGCAATAATTTTTCATTTTCTTCTATAATCCTTTGTTCTAATTCACGATAATTTAATGTTTGAAAACTAAAATTTATAAGATGCATAATTCCATTTTTATCATTATGCCATTCAGCAGGTAGAATAGAAAAAGTATAAGGCTTATCAAATTCAATGTTTACTTTAGTGTACGGAAATGTAACTCTAAATACTCCCTTAAAAAATGTTAAACTTTCTACTTTTTGAAATCCCAATTTAGCTTCAGGATTTTTTGCAACAAATTCTTTATAATCATCACTATCTTCTTGAACTAATTGATATTTCACACCTAAACCGTTTCCTTCTGAATCACAAAGATATCCTATATATATAAATTTATTTCCTTCTTCATCAGTTTGTAAATTTTCTTCATCATAAGGCCATTGATTTAGAAAATATTTATATACATGTCCTGAATTACTAGAAACTGTTTTATATCCTTTTTTATTAAGTAATGAAATAGATTTTGCTATTAAAGTATCTACTTCAAAATTATCAGGTGTCTTTTGTTGCTCTATTTCATAGGTAGCATTATTAATAAATAATTTTGTTACCTTTACCAAGTTTCCATCACTATCTAAATCAAAGTGTTTTAATTTTCCCATATGATATTACCTCTTTTGCTATTATTACCCAATTTTAACCAAGATGTGAGAATAAAATAGACTTGCAAATATAGTTGCTCATATACTTTATTCTAAACAAATGTAACACGTTTATTTACTATAAACTTTATATCTTAAATTTATAAAGATTATTTAGTATTATATTCGTAATTATAATTCAATTCATAGGCAAATGGTATTAATCGTTTGGCTGTAAAAGTTCTTAAATAATCTATATCTATATACGGCCATTCCAATCTAGCACGATCTAGGCCATCTGCATCTTTTAAGATATGAAACATTTTTCTACATCTTTCCATATCATCCACATCATTTAATAATGCAATTCTTTTAAAGCTGTCATCTGGTAAACTGTGAACTGTTATTACAGTTCTCATATAAGATAACTCACTAGAACTATATTTACTTTCTAAGAAGTCTATTTTTCTTGCCCCCATAAACCCATGAGTTATGTCCTCTAAGTCATTTACCCTACCTATATCGTGATATTTTGCACATTCTATAATGATTTTAAAGTCATCTAAATCTATTTTTTCAAATGCTGATATAATTAAGGCAAATACTGCTACCCTAATATTATGGTCGATTCCGTGAATAGGACTTGAGTATAATTTATCTATATCAAGATTTTTCATTAATTTATTAAATTCATTGATATACATTTTAGGAATAGTAGAGATTATTTCATTATAAGAAAGTAATTTTATGTTTTGTTGTTGTAATTTATTCTTAATATCAATATAAGATTGATATATTATATCTTCTTTATCAATTGGTTTAAATATATAGTCTCCATTAATAAATCTTTTAAGTACATCCATTACTAATTAACCTTCCTATCGATGAGAAAATTATATTTTCCCACTTATCAAAATAAACATTTTATAAATTTACTTAATCCTAATCATTGAATCCTCTAAAAGTTCCCATGCACAATCAATATTTTTATATGTATCAGAAGCAAATATTTCCTTTTCTGTTGGTTTAGAAGAACGATGAGCCACTGTAATAGCCAAAATTTTTACATTATACTTTTCTACATAGCTTCGCAATTTTCCCAAAATATATTCCAGTTCGTCATTCTTATCTACAAACTTTTTATTACAGCCAAGAAGCAAAAGATAATCAATATAAATATAATCTGTATTTTCATCTATATAACTTTCTATGTCCTCCACTTTAATATCAAGTGAATCAATTATTGTTATATTTTCATTGTTTAAACTCATTTTATTAAAACGTTTAAGTAAATTTTCTTTACTAGACTCTAGAGAGAAATAAAGTACTTTATGTTCTTTACTTGCAAAGTGTGCTTGTTTTGCTAAAAAAGTTGTTTTCCCAACAGCCGGTTCTCCTACTACACACATTATTTCTTTATCCTTTAAAACAATATACCCATCTTGTTCTAATTCTTTTTCCATATTCATTTACCTCCTTCAAGTAATTATATATTACACCAGAAGATTTACTTTTGCAAATTATACTTAGTAAGTATATCAACTTTATCACTTAACATCACTATTATTAAGAATATTACATTTTATATACTTATCAAGGTAGTTATAAATATTTAATAAATTTACTTCTGTAATTAATACATCTTTATATTTTAATCCATAATAATGCTTAATAAATGTTCGTATTGCTTTTACTAAATTATAAGAACTGTTATTTTCTTTATAAAGTATTAAGTGATTATTCTCAACATTAAATACAATTTCATCACCATTAGAAATATTAAGTTGTTTTCTAATATCTACTGGAATTACAATTCTTCCTGTATCATCAATGCATCGTTTCTGCATCTTTGTTCACCTCAATACGTTTAGTACACTTATTATTTTGAAATAGTTATAATTATTCTACTATAACAAACTTTCTCCAACTACTATGTAACATATGATAATTTCTATTGCAACCCCTAATAACAAAGTTTTAAAATAATACCACTATAAATATATAATATTCGATACATCACTTCACATAAAAATACACCGCATAGGTGTATATTTTTTTAGTAGAATAATAAATGTCGCTTTTTAACTCTTAAATTTTCTACAAAACCCTTATAAAATAAAGTGACACTGTCTCTCGACAGTATCTTCAGGAGGTTCTACCTAATTACTTTTTGCTGATAAGTATTATCGTTTATTCTCTTATTTAATTTTTCAATATCTACTTCAAATTTTCTATACTTTTGTCTTCTGGTGAAGTCTTTAAATCCCTTAATCATACCTCTTAATTCTTCTTTCATAATAGGATTGAAAATTAAGACACTTTTCTCTTTTAGAATATAGCATCCATTGTTATTACTATACTCTGGAAAATTTAATTTATACTCTTCTGGAAAGGGCATTACTGTTCTTAATATTGCTGATGCAATAATTGATGAATTCATTTGAAATAATATCAAAGTATTAAAATCATTTCTACTTTTACTAATTCCTATTGTTTCATAAAAGTATTTATATTCATACTTATATATTAAATCTTTAGCAAAATAATCCATTTGTACTTCTTGAACACTTTTACCAATAAATTCATCATTATCTATTATCATCGGTTCAATTATAATATAATCTATATTTCTTATATCCATACACATCACATTATCATTATAACACAAAAGAAATAAAATATATCATCAACAACTTACTTAAAATGAAGTAACTAATTTCTATCTAATTTTTCACCTTAACTAATTAACATTTGAATTTTTCATATGCATTAAATAAATTTTATCATCAAGTAAAGTTACATTACCATTAGCATATTCAGTATAATAGCAATACATAGGACATAATTGCTGATATGTCTTTTCGATTTCCTCATTTATTAACCTTTCCTCTTTGGTGTATAAATTTCTTCTACAAGTTGTACCCTCTATTGAATTTTTTCGTTGAGCTGATTTTTTCATTTCTATAAACTGACATATTGGTACTTCATTAATAAATGTTTTTTCCTCTATTTTCACTTTTTTCATAAATCTGCTCATCATAGCCCCTGACATATCATCATTAGAACATAATGCAATAAGTGGTCGCTTCGCTTCCTCTATGAATTTTAATAAAGCCCCCAATGCAATTTCAGGTAAAGATGATAAATCTCCAAATACTAATACCTCATCTGTTTCGTAATTATATATTTCCATAAAGTCTTTTACATCTTGCAAAGTTTTTAGGAAATGAATTTCATCATCACATAATTCTTTAAATATCCTACAACCAAGTTCTCCTAATATTATTGTTGTCATATTTTGTTTTGCACTTTTTAAATTTTCCATTAAATATTCTTTCTGTTCTATAGTTGGCTCTAAAGTTTCTGTTTGTTCTGTTTGTATTAAACCATAATTAGTATAAGATATATCATGTTTTGAGCTACAGCCATAAATAATATCTCTTAATAGCAAGAACAGCTTCAGTATAGGATAATTTAAATGTTGGCATTGTTTAAAGTGTCTACCAAGTGCACTTTTAATATTTTTAGCATAAAGTGATGCAAATAGCCTTTGTCTTGAAATTAACCATTTATTATTAGTTTCTGTACCTTTAATACTATCTATCATAAAATTTACCAATACTTTTTCGATAACTTTAACATTGCTAGTATTACAAATACTCAAAAACTTTTTAATAAATAACCGAGGGCAATCTATAAATTCTAATAACCCCCTAAATATATTCTCTGTATCAATTACAATAGGAAGTAATTCACCAAGAACCCACAGGTGTTTCCAAATATATAAGAAATCATTATAATCAAGTTTTATTAATGCATAATATTGTTCTGACACTTCCATATTATGTTTTTTGTATGCTAAAGCAAGTAAAGCTTCTCTATCATCTAAATCATAATCTCCTACATTAGATACAATAATATGTGGTATGTTAGACTCTTTAATTCTCTTTAATTCTACTCTACTACCAATATATATAAATGGAGTATCATCAATAATTTCATTTTTATTACTTATTATCTTAAAATTTGGATACATAAATTGTAGAATACCTATATTACTGCATATAACCTCTTTATTTATTAATTCCTCAAACATTCTATCACCTTCCTATAAAATAATAACTATGGACAAAATTACACTTTGTGGACAGAAGTTTGTGGACAAAAAAATCAACACCTCAATCAAGAAGCATTGATATTATTAACATTTATGGTGGCTCCAGCGGGAATCGAACCAGCGACACAGGGATTTTCAGTCCCTTGCTCTACCGACTGAGCTATGAAGCCATTTTTGCTTAAACTGGTCTAAATAAGAACAAGTGGGGCAAAATGTATTTTATTCATTTTGTCCACACTCTGTCCATAGCCGAAGCTTAAGCACTACCTTTTCTATGTCAAAGCTCCTTGATATATAAGCAAATTGCTTATATTGTGATATTACTTAGGACTAAGGATTTTCAGTCCCTTGCTCTACCGACTGAGCTATGAAGCCATTTCTACTTAAATTAATTCAATAAGAACAAAGTGGACCAAAATGGCCTTGTTCATCTTGTCCACAAAATGTTTTTAAACTAATTCTAAGTAAATCTATATGTCAAAGTCCTAAATACTAGAACTAAGAATCAAACTGGCGGTTCCAACGGGACTCGAACCCGCGATCTTCTGCGTGACAGGCAGACGTGTTAACCAGCTGCACCATGGAACCAAAATTGGTTGCGGGAAGAGGATTTGAACCTCTGACCTTTGGGTTATGAGCCCAACGAGCTACCGAACTGCTCCATCCCGCGATATAGATGGCGGAGGAAAAGGGATTCGAACCCCTGCGCCGCTCGCACGACCTCCCGGTTTTCAAGACCGGTCCCTTCAGCCAGACTTGGGTATTCCTCCATAAAGACTTCTATAGAAGCCTTCCTATCGATTTGGTGCCTAAGGCCGGACTTGAACCGGCACGAGGGTTGATTCTCGCAGGATTTTAAGTCCTGTGCGTCTACCAATTCCGCCACTCAGGCACGATGGTGATCTGTATGAGATTCGAACTCATGACCCTTTGATTAAAAGTCAAATGCTCTACCGACTGAGCTAACAGATCATAACTAATAAATGGCTGCCTCGGCTAGATTCGAACTAGCGCATGTCAGAGTCAAAGTCTGATGCCTTACCACTTGGCTACGAGGCAATAAGTGGTGGAGAGAGATGGATTCGAACCATCGAACCCGAAGGAACAGATTTACAGTCTGTCGCGTTTAGCCACTTCGCTACCTCTCCAAAAAAATGGTGCCGAAACCAGGACTTGAACCCGGAACCTACTGATTACAAATCAGTTGCTCTACCAATTGAGCTATTTCGGCACATGGTGGGCGATATAGGACTCGAACCTATGACCCCCTGCTTGTAAGGCAGGTGCTCTAACCAACTGAGCTAATCGCCCAACTAATAGCAGTTGACAGAATTAAATATACCAGCTAATCTTTGATTTGTCAATATACTTAACAAATTTTTTATAAATTTTCTTCTATTTCTGCAAGTTTTTCTGAAATCCATCCATCAAGTCTATCACCAAGGGTTGAAAAACCAAGTTCTGTTTCTTCGATTTTTGTCCTTTTTCTTTTAGTAATACGATAATTCATATTTTTAATACTAAGCTTAATATGCAATTCTTCTTCATCAATTTCTAGTATCTTTGCTTTTATAGTTTCCCCTAAATTCACGTAATCATTAATATTTCGTACAAAACCATCGGAAATCTCTGAAATATGAATCAAACCACTATAATACTCATCTAAGCCAACGAATATACCATATTTCTCAATCCCAGTTACAGAAACTGTTACAATGTCACCTACCTGATACTTAGACATACTACCACCTTCTCGCCTCTCATTATATCATACTTTCCTAAAAAGAGACAACTTTCTATCTTTACATTCTAATATCATACGTTTATAATGATAATGGTGATAAAAATGAAAGAAGAAGAAATAGAAACAAAAATAAGAGCGGTAATTGACAAACTACGTCCATTTTTAATCAGTGATGGCGGAAACTTAGAGTTCATAAAATATGAAGATCAAATTGTCTATGTAAAGCTACTAGGAGCTTGTAGCCACTGCCCTATGATGGATATAACCCTAAAAGATGGTATAGAACAAATGATTATAAACGAAATTCCAGAAGTAAAGGAAGTAAGAAACGTAGCTGAATAGTCTACGTTTTTTTATATCCAATCTACTTTAGGGATTTCTACAATTTTATTAATATAAAGATAAATTTGCCTAAGATAATCACGATAAGCCTCTGATTGTTTAATAATTCTTTTAATTTCTTTTTCCTCTTTAAGTCCTAAAATAATTTGTTCATATAAATCAAAATAATAACTAGGGTAAAGTAATCGAGCAAATAAAAGACGATAGCCATATTTAGAAAAAGAAAGATTTTTCAAAAAGTACTCAATTTCTTCTAATTGATAAGAGTTATCAAAAAATAACCCCTTCAAATACCCCGCAACATCCCTAGCAGGATGATCTAAAATAATACTTAACGGATCGTAAAACTCAGTAATAGAAACATCGGCATACATCCGAATATGACTAATAACAGAGGTATCTTGCATCTCTTTTTTTTCACGAAAATTAGTATCTTCCACATAACTAATTGCATTTTCTGCAAGTCCTATATAATAAAAAATACTAGCAGACAATAATGGGTATTTTTTCTCAATATGACTCATTTGATATTCAAAGTAATCAACTTTCTGAGCCCAAAGTTCTCCCCAATTGAGACGATATAACAAGGAATATGCCTTTCGATCTACTATAATTTTTTCTTTTGAAAGGAATTGTTCCATAGAAATCTTATTTTTATTTTTCTCTAGTATTCGTAGCAAAATATAAGATTTTTGATCAACACCAGTAACAATACTACCATCTTTATTTAAAATTATTTTATGATAAAAGGATGGAAAACGAAGAAGCAATTGATAAATCTGCATAATCTCATTCATCTGTCTTTTTATTTCTTTTAAGATATAAAATTGCCCTTCTTTTTCAAAATAATAAACACCATCGCTATAATGCAGGGATATATTAGCAAAATGATAATAGTACTCTAAAATATTTTTCATCTTGCCACCTCATTAAAATTTATGCTAAAAAAAAGAAGATATGAAAAAAGGAAACATTCCTGCTTCCTTATGCTGCTTTTTTTCCTTTTGAATAACCGCTTTTTGAATTTCTACTTGATGAATCAATTGGAGATACGCCATCAAATATAGAGTCAAAATTATGATCAACGGTTCTAAACTTAGTAACATTATTATTATCATAAACTCTAATATCGCTACCAGTAATATCTTTTGCCATTTCACGAATTTGTTGAGTTCTATTCATAATAGAATCAATTTCTTCTCTGTCATCCTCAATTTGTTGCATAATACTAGGAATTCTAGCATCAATCTCAGAAATCGTTGTTTCTGTTTCAACTGTCTTTGTCCAAATTCGATTTGCTTCTTCTGTTTCACTTTGATATTCTTTTTGTAATTTTTTAGTTTCATTTACAATTTTCATTCTCTCAGCTTCCAATTGTTTCTTAGTTGCTTCTAATGTTGTTTCATATAACTTCATAGCCTCTTCTTTTTGAGTTTCAACTTTCTTACGTTCTGCCTGAATTCGTTTTTCTTCTTCTTCCTTTTGTCTTTTTTGTGCTTCCAACATTTTATAGTTCTCTAATGCCTCTGCTTTTTGTTGACGTGCAACCTCTAATGCTGCTGCATCCTCTGCTTGTCTGCGTTTTTGCTCTTTAATACTTTGTGTATCATTTTCAACACCATCATTATAATAAACTGCTGTCCTAATATCCTCTTGTGTTACATTCTCATAAGAGAATTCATCATCATTTCCGTTTTCAGCATAAGCATTACGTATCATTTGATCAACAGAAGGAGATTTCTTCTTTTCTAGTTTCTCTTCTATATTAGATTTATTAATATAGTCTTGTAAGCTAATAACTTTATCTTCATTTTCTAAAGAAGACATATCAAGTTTTGCACTACGTTCTGCATGTGGAAGTCGAATACTTTCCACTTCTTCCTCTTCTTCTGGAATATCAATCGTATATTCTTTAATAGGAGTAAACTCTACTCTCTCATTATTACTCTCCGCATTTTCAAAAGAATCATTAACACGTTGTTTGATCTCTTCTGGATCAAAATTAATAGTAACATCAGTCTTAACTTCTGCTGGAGTAGGAACAGCTACACTCTCCACTTTCTTATTTTCCATCATATGACGGCAATAACCACTATTCGCATTTAATTTTAAAACAAAACTCTCACCTAGCTTAGCTACCTTTTTATCACCAGCTAAAACACGTTTTTGCGCCTCTTCAAAAGAAATAATTTTTTCCATATGACTTACTTTTTTCTCTATATCACTTTTCTCTTTAGGCGATAATTCATTAAAACTCACTGTTTTAACAGCAGGCACCTCTGCTTTCTTAACAACAGTAAAATTCCCACTTTTTCTAAAAGACTTATGTGCCCCTCTAAAAGTTGCACCTGAAAGTTTTACTATTTTTGCTTCCATTCCTTTTGGAGGTTCCATTGAACTCGAATAATCTCTAACTGGTATTTCTACATTGGCACTTATCATCATAATTCATTCCTCCTTATACTACTCTGATTTTGCAATCTCTCTTAAAACATCTTTAATGCGACTCCATTCTTCATCGCTTTCTACACCCATAAGCTTAGCTTGTCCAGTAGAACGATCTACATTAGAAACATAGACAGTCACATTTCCTGCTTCATCTTTTTCATTTTTTGTATAAATTACATACTCTTTTTGATTATCTTTAAATTCAAATGCTAGAACAACCTCTACCTCATCAATAGAACCATCCGCTGCTACAATCTGCATTATTTTCTTATCTTCCATTTTAATATCCTCCCTACTATTATTCATATAATATCATTTTAACATATTTTAAAATTTTTACAACTATTATTTTACTTTTTTTAATAAAAAATACTTTGCACCATAACTACAGTATTGTTCTATATAAGATTTTAAAGAAGCAATATCATTAATTTTTTTAAAATTCTTATTATTTTTATCATTAAAACCTTTTAACCTAAGCCTATCATAAGAATAATCTCCTAAAATATAATCAAAATCATCAAAATAATCAGTTACCTTTTCCTGCACTTCTTCTAGTACAAAACACTCTCCTACATTCTCTAAGACTTCATAACAAAAGCCTCTAATCTCTACCTTTTTCATTTTCTACCTCACTTATCTTATAACCAAGTATATCATTTATTCTCCTGTCTTCCTAGTATAAAGTTGTGAATTTTCTGAAATTTCTCCGCCAAAATAAGTAGGAACCTTTCCCTGAATAATTTTCATAGTAAGAGGAATATCTAGTTTTACCTTCTGCTCTTCTGTCATCATCGGCATAGTAATTCTCTCAATCACTTCAATATGAACATAAAGCTCTAAATAGGCATTATTTATACCATAACTTTCTACTTTAGTATTAAGATGAGTAGTCACCTGTCCTAAAAAAGAAAGCTTAACAGGAATTACAGGTCCCAAATTAGAAAACAAAGAATTTCCGAATAAAACACCCACTGGAATTTCACAGACAATTCCCCTCTTTAGCTTATTAAAATTATACCCTTTCAATGCTTTTGAAACATTTAAAGAAGATACATCCCCTTCCTCCATCTTTAAAAGATTACCCTCTACTTTTTCAGAAATCAAATTCAAAAGCCGATTGACCTCCTTAGCATTAAAGTCAACAATCTGAATTTCTCCTGCGTCATTTTTGGTAACAGTAAACAATTTATCATCTATCTGATTAATAACATCTTCATCGATCGCCGAATTAATAAGTGCTGTTGTAAATCTTTTCGCTTCAACAGTCGCATATCTTAAAATTATAGGATTTATTTTTCTACTAATTACTTGTAACAACAAAAAAGAAGATATTAAAACAAATACTAATACCCATAAAAAAAACTTTTTCTTCTTCATTTTTTTTCGTTTCAAAGATACTCTCATCACTAAATACTATGTAAATTCCAAAGAAAAAAGACATCAAGAATGTGTCCGCACTAGAATAACATCTTCTCCAATTTTCACAATATCATTCCAATAAATATATACTTCTCCTTCTCTATTTAAAAAAGATAACATATTTCTATTTTGCTCAATAACAAGAGCATCAATATTTCCTTTTTCATTAATTTCTACATCGATAATACTGCCAATATTTTTCCCACTATCCATACTAACAATGCTTTTTACTTGTAATTCCGAAAGTCGCATTCTACCACCTACCACCATTATATGTAATACTACTTTAATATTTTCTTAAGTTTTGTAATAGCACACTTTTCAAGACGAGAAACTTGTGCTTGTGAAATAGTAAGTTCCTCTGCTATTTCCATTTGTGTTTTACCAATAATAAATCTCTCATCCAAGATATATTGTTCCCTATCATTTAAAGTATCAATCGCCTCTTGCAAAGCGAGTTTTATTTGCATATCTTCACTATTCGCTTTCTTATCTTCAATTTGATCATATAAATAAATTGTATCTCCACCATCATTATAAATAGCCTCATTCATACTGACAGGTTCCTTTAAAGAATCCATTGCATTAACAACATCGTAAACACTAACACCTAAAGCCTCACTAATCTCTTCTTCTGTCGGATCTTTTAATCCTAATGCAATCGCCTCTTCTTTCATTTTTAAACTTTTATAAGCAATATCTTTTAAAGATCTACTAATTCGAATACTATTATTATCACGTAAATATCTACGTACCTCTCCTAAAATCATAGGAACTGCATATGTTGAAAATTTCACTTCATGTGATAAATCAAAATTGTCAATTGCCTTTAAAAGTCCTACACAACCAACTTGAAATAAGTCATCCATATTTTCAACACGATTATGAAACTTTCTAAGAATAGATAAAACAAGCTTTAAATTTCCCTGTACTAAATCCTCTCTTGCAAATGGATCCCCTTCTTGCATTTTCTGAAATAATTCCTTCATCTCTTCATTTGTTAAAACTTTAATATCTGCAGTATTCACGTTCACAATTTCCACTTTGTGACGTGCCATATCTTTTTCTCCTTTCATAGTACTTATGAGCAAAAAGAAAAAAAGTTATACAAAAAAAGAGAAATTTTTATTTTCTCTTAATAATGCCAACAAGATTTATAACAAGTTTGGTAGCAGGTATTATAACAAGTGTTATAACAAGTAGAGCAAACTGTTTTAGTCGTAGTATAACAGCAAGCCTCTGCACTGGAACCTGAATTTATAATTCCACCGCCTAATGCTCTACATTCAGACATTGTCCATTTTCCTCTTCTACATACTTGCTCTGATACTCTTCGACATTCACATTGAAACGGATAACAATTAAATGGTCTACAAGAAAATGGCTTACATTTGAAACTACCACAAACACTATTTTCACTATAGTACTGTACTTTAAATACTTTATCAACAGAAGCAGAATTTCCTGCATTATCATAAC
>CAJTXY010000015.1 GCA_910583685.1 uncultured Bacilli bacterium | reverse complement strand
TATTGTATCAAAAAGCCGCACCTAGTGGTGCGGTTGAAATTTCAATTTAGGAAAATCCCGCCTCTATATTTAAGAGATGGGATTTTTTATTAGAGTTTTTAATTAATTTGCTTTTTCTAAGGTTGCTGATACATGACTACCAGCCTCTGTTAATCTAATTGTGGAACAATCATCATATATTAAATAGCTTTTTGGATTATAATAAATGGGATCTTCCTCCCTAGGACCAACTGTATGTTTCATTTCAATAAATGTTATTGTGTTTTCATTAATTGTAAATACACCCATTGTTTCTTGATTTTCAACTTTATAAGTACCATCTTCTTTTAATGTGTATATTCCTTCGGCCATATTTCCATTTATGTAATATGTTCCATAACATTTTGCTTTTTGGGCACTTGTTTCATTTGTTTCTTTATTGTTTTCGTCGGTGTCTTCTTCTTTTTCAGTGCTTTCTATCTCATTTTTAGTGCCTGTTTCCTTTTTTGGTGTTTTTTCTGTAACGTTTACTGTCTCTTTTTTCAAGAGCTTATCATAGCCGATGTAGCTTCCTAATGCTACCACTAAAATTGCTAGTATTATTACAAGACCTGTGTTATTTTTGTTTGTTCTTTCTTTTTCCATTTTTCTTTCCTCCTACGATAATTTCAGTATATCATCTTTTTTATTTAAAAGTAATGAATTTTAAATATATCTTTAAAATTATGTCAAGTTAGTGACATAATTAAAGTGTATGTTAGAACGATCTTCTTCTTTTCTTGACTGTATAATAATTATGTGCTAGTATGAAACGATAAAATAAGATACTGATAGATAGAGATTATGTATCATATAATGAAGGGAAGGTGATAAGATGCTTCATATTGCGACTATTAATATTCAAAATAAATATAAGATCAAAAACTATGATGGATTATATGAGGGCAAGGATTACGTTAAGATGCTTTTTGACTTATTGGAAAAATATGATCTTGATATTGTTGGCCTGCAGGAAGTAAATCCTAGATATTTTAATAGAATGCAGAAATTTCTTGACTCTAAATATTGGTGCTATGGGAAAAGTAGATATCCTCAAAATCTATTGACCAATAGCATACCATTTCTTCAAACATTTAACGAAAGTGTTCCCATTATTACTAGAAAGAGAGTGCTTCATAAAAAGACGAAGGTATTGCCCTTTCTTTCCTCTTATGTTCCAAGAATCGTTACTATAATGGTAGTTGAAATTGATAAAATAGGGCCTGTTACTATTTTGAATACTCATCTAGATTGCCTGAAAAATAAAACGAAAGTGAAACAGCTACATTTTCTTTTGCAACAGATTAGGCAAATAAGGACGCCTGTTATTTTGATGGGAGACTTTAATATGACCATTAAAAATGATGATTTTTTGATTTTCATAGAAGAGTTGAAGAAGTTAAATATATCTCATATTGGGATTTATGAAAAGACTTATAAAAATGCTAAAAGTAATTATGCTATTGATCATATATTTTTATCTGATTGTTTTCAGGTTGAAGAAATTATTTTAGTAAAAGATGCATACTTACAAGACTTTAGTGATCATTATCCTATCATTTTAAAATTACACTTGGGTTTTTTCCAAAAATAGGCTATAATAAGAATAGGTGAAGTGTATATGATAACAATAAAAAAAGAAGAAAATGAAATTGATGAGAAAAAGATTGTTAACCAAATACGTGCTTTGGGTATTGATATGATTGATGAAGCACAAAGTGGACATCCTGGTATTGTATTAGGTGCAGCTCCTATTATTTATACTGTTTATGCTCATCATTTACGTTTTGATATTGAGCATCCAGACTGGTTTAATAGAGATCGTTTTATTATGTCTGCTGGTCATGGGTCTGCACTTTTATACAGTACTCTGCATATGGCGGGATTTAATATTGAAATTGAAGACTTAAAAAAGTTCCGTAAATTGGGCTCTATTACTCCTGGTCATCCTGAATATTTAAAAACTCCAGGGGTTGATATGACTACTGGTCCCCTTGGACAGGGTATTGCTACTGCAGTTGGTATTGCAATGGGAGAGGCTCATTTGCGTAGTACCTTTCATAAGCGTCGTCGAGAACTTATTGATTTTTATACCTATGTGTTATGTGGCGATGGAGATTTGATGGAGGGTATTTCCTATGAAGCAGCCTCTTTGGCTGGAACTTTGAAGTTGAATAAGTTAATTGTACTTTATGATTCTAATCAGATTTCTTTAGATGGAAAAACGTCACTTAGTTTTACGGAGAATGTAGGGGAACGTTTTAAGGCATTCGGTTGGAATACCATCATTGTCAATGATGGTGAAGATATTAGCCTAATCGATAAAGCAATTAGAGAGGCAAAGACGAGTGATCGGCCAACTCTTATTGAAATAAAAACGACAATTGGAAAATTTTCTAAGAGTGAAAATAGTAATTTAGTTCACGGAAAGCCACTAGAGAGAAAAGATATTACTGGTATTAAGAAAAAGATGGGACTTCGTGATATTCCATTTGCTGTTTCTTCTGATACGATTGAAGACTTTCAGAGATTGATTCAAAACCGAAATAAAAATTTATATAAAAATTTTGAAAAGACAGTTTCTGCTTTAAAAGAGGATGAAAAAGAAGCGCTAGACTTTTTTCTTCATCACAAAGGAAAAATAGAAATTTCTAACTTTACTTATAAGTATTTAGATGGAAAAAAGGAAGGCTTAAGGGAGTCTTCTCATAAAACTTTAAATGCGATTGCTAAAAATACAAACTGTTTATTTGGTGGATCTGCAGATTTATTTGGGGCCTGTAATAACTATTTAGAAAAAGGTGGGGATTTTTCGGCATCAAATTATAGTGGTGATAACATTTACTTTGGGGTAAGAGAACATGCAATGGGTGCTATTTTAAATGGTCTTGCCCTTGTTGGCTACCGATCATATGGATCTACTTTCCTTTCTTTTTCTGATTACTTGAAACCAGCGATTCGTCTTGCGGCTCTTATGAATTTAGGTGTTATTTATATCTTTAGTCACGACTCTATTTCTGTTGGAGAAGATGGGGCAACTCATCAGCCTGTTGAACAGTTAATTGGACTGAGAGCAACTCCTAATTTAGAAGTATTTCGCCCAGCAGATGCTAATGAAATCATTGGTAGCTATAAAGTGATTTTAGAAGAAGTAGAGGGACCTGCTGCCATTATATTATCTCGTAATAAAGTAAATATCTTAGAAAATACAAAAATTAGCGAGGTACCTAAAGGTGGTTATATTGTTCGAGGTGAGACCTTGAACTTGGATGGTATTATTATCGCTACTGGTGAAGAAGTTCATCTTGCCTTAGAAGTGGCAGATCGTCTTTATAGTAAAGGATTTGATATTCGTGTAGTCTCAATGCCTAATATCGAAAGATTTTTAAAGATGGATGATAATTATAAAGAAGAAATTTTACCAGTTGGTATTCGAAAAATTGTGATAGAAAAAGCTTCTTCTTATTCTTGGAACAAATTAGTTTTCAATGATAAATATATTTTATCAGTGGATGAGTTTGGGGATTCTGGAAGCGTAGATGAGTTGGATCATAAATATGGCTTCGATATGGAAACTGTAGAAGAGAAAATAGAAAATTTATTAAAATAAACTTTATTGATTTAATCGACACTGTTCGACATAAAAAGTTTCTTTCCCATAGTATGCTATTAGTGGGTGAATTATATGAGGACTTTTTATGTTTTTTTAATGAAAAAGGAATTTAAAGTATTGTATCAGGGAAGGGAATCTGCTCTTTATGAAATACTAAGACGGCTTTATTATTTAGAAAAAGATGATTTTGATTATGGGCTTCATCTTTTTTGCCAATTAACCGAAAAAGTCGAAAAAGAGAAAATAGATAATTTGTTATTTATTAAAATGCATCAAGATATTCCCTACAGTAAACGTGGTGATAAGCATCGTATTAATAACTTGTATAAAGATGAAATTAGTATATTGGAAGTGAGATATTCATATATTAAAATAGAAGCAGAACAAGAGAGTAGTTCCTTTTTTAAAACACTATCTTCTATTAGTAATGATTTCTTTGTTTGTGATTTTACTTTACAAGATTACTTTTTTGTTGATGATATCAAAAATACTTGTGTAAAAATATAATTTCTAGTAGAATATAATCAAGGAGATGAGATGATGTTACAAGATATTTTGCAAGTATTAGTAGGTCTTATTATTGGACTTGTAATTGGTTTTTTTGGTGCAAGATACTTTATGAAAAAGTATTTAAAAAAGAATCCACCTATTAATAGAGAGATGATTAAAGCATTGATGATGCAAATGGGAAGAAAACCAAATGAAAAACAAATTAACCAAATGATGAAGTCTATGGAAAAATATATGTAGACTTCTTTTTTCTATTTATGATAAAATCATATTAAGGTGGTATAAATGATAGAAGTAAATTTGTTAACGTATGATCAGGTGAGAGGAGAGGGTCAATTAAAGTGTTTAGAAAAGTATGGGAGAAGTGCCTCTTCTACTGATGTAGGAACTAGTCTAGGGCTTTCTCATTTGGATTGGCTTTTTACTAGAGATGGATCTTCTTATGCAGATAGAGCAACTTGGTATTGGCTTCGAGATGCTTATTCTAATCCTGGACAAGTGTATGCCTCTTATATTAATTCAGAGATGGATTATCACTGTTTTGCCCACGAGATGATCGGAGTACGTCCTATATTTTCTTTTTCTTCGTTTTCTGAACTTTTTACAACTAAACTAGAACTTAAATCAGGATGTGTTGTTGCTGACCGGTTAGAATACGTTACTAAAATTATAACGAATTCCAATGATATTTATGCATTAAATAGGGCAGAGAAAAAAGGGAAATTGATTCCAACAGGAAAGGTTTATACACTGCCTAGTGGGAAAAACGCTATATTAAATGAAAGACGAGAATATTTTTATGACGGGAGAAAGGTTGTACCGTTTCCTGTTTCTTTACGGGGATCTTCTGGTCTAAGTGGGAAAGAAATACTTTCCGATGGTACACCTATTTATGATCAAGAAAGAGTATGGGGCGAAGTGAGTGGAATTGAAGGCTTTTTAGAGGGAAATCGCTTTTTATCAAAGAAAGTTTTATTTCCGATGATGTTTGATTCTACTAGTAACTGTTATGAGATGTCTACTTTGAAAATGTTTTTAGAAAATACCTTCTTACAAGAATTAGTGCCTTCTGATATCGCGTGGCTCTTAGAAAGAGATAATATGGGACGAGAGGATCAGAGGCCACTACTTAGTAGTAAAATGAACTTTGTAGTTGGTCAGGACTTTTTTCATACTGATTGTCTCAAAAAAGATAGATTCTCTTATCAAAAAAAAGATAGATTCTTACATAGTGGATTTCAGAGAAATATGGGATTTAGAAATAAAAAAATTATGGAAGATAAGTAAAATTATCTTCTTTTTCTTTAGAATTTGTTTGCTTTGTGGTAAACTAATGGTATAGAAAAGGATGAGATTCAATGAAGGATTTTAGACAAAAGCTTTCTTTAGTACCAACAAAACCGGGTAGTTATCAGATGAAAAATAAAGATGGTGTTGTTATTTATGTTGGAAAAGCGAAGAATTTAAAAAATAGACTTAAAAGTTATTTTACAGGAACCGTTACAGGGAAGACTAGAATGCTGGTGGAAGATATCGATGATTTTGAGTATATTGTGACCTCTTCAGAACTGGAATCTTTAATTCTTGAAATTACACTTATTAAGAAATATGATCCTAAATATAATATTTTATTGAAAGATGATAAGACTTATCCTTACATTGAGTTTACGAAGGAAAAATTTCCTAGACTTCGCGTGGTTCGAAATGTGAAGCGAAAGAAAAATTTGAATTATTTATATGGTCCCTATCCTAATGTTACCGCTGCTAGAAAAACGGTGAATATGATCAATCGTCTTTACCCGCTTAGAAAATGTGAACATTTAAAAAAAGATTTATGCCTTTATTACCATATTCATGAGTGTCTTGGGTACTGTAAGAAGGATGTGGATGAGACAGTAATCGAGAAGATGAAAAGGGAGATTATTACCTTTTTAAAGGGTGATAGTACTTTTATTAAGAAGAAAATAGAGAAAGAAATGTATGAAGCATCATCTGCTATGAATTACGAGAGAGCTAATGAACTTAAGATGATGCTTGAGGACATTGATATTACTTTGCGGAAGCAAAAAATTGATTTAAATCACAATTATAACTTTGACTTAATCAACTATTATCAAGATCAAAACTATTTGTCTATTCAAATATTTTTTGTGAGGGAGGGATTGCTTGTTGGAAGAGATAAAGAGATTATCAGTAGTGATTTAGATGTTTCTGAACAGTTAACTCAATATATTCTTACCTTTTATGATAAGAAGGGTCTTTTACCAAAAGAATTGCTGGTGCCTGATGTGATAGATAGTGCACTTTTAAGCGAGTATTTACAAATTAAGGTTTATACTCCATACCGTGGCAAGCTTGCTAACCTATTGAGTTTGGCACGAGAGAATGCAAAAGAGAAGTTGTTAGAGGAAGAGGAAGTTTTGAAAAAGAATGATACTTTGAGATTAGAGGCAATAGAAGAATTAAAACAACTTTTAAATTTGGAGAGAGTATCACGAATGGAATCTTTTGATAATTCACATCTTTTTGGAACCTTTTATGTAGGTGGAATGGTGGTTTATGATGATTTCTTGCCATTAAAAGATGAATACCGTAAGTTTAAAATTTCTACAGATGTCAAAGATGATTTAGGAGCTATGCGAGAAGTTTTATATCGTAGGTATTATAAAGTTTTAATGGAGAATTTGCCTGTTCCTGATTTGATTGTAATGGATGGAGGATATCATCAAATTTCTGTTGCGAAAGAGATTGTTACTTCTCTAGGACTTTCGATTCCTATTATTGGTCTTGCTAAGAATAAAAAGCATAAGACAAATAGTATTATTGATCAAAATGGAAATGTTTTACCGGTAAAATCAACTAGTAATTTGTTCTTGTTTTTAAGTAGGATTCAGGATGAGGTGCATCGTTATGCCATCAGTTATCATCGAAATATAAAGGCTAAAGGAGCACTTTCCTCATTGCTTGATGTTGTACCAGGAATTGGTGAGGTACGAAAGAAGGAGCTTTTAAAGAGGTTTTCTTCTTTGAAAAGGATGCGAGAAGCAAGTTTGGAGGAGCTTTCAGAAGTAGTCTCGATGGATGTTGCAAAAAACTTATATCAGTATTTAAAAGATTTATAGTATAATTTAGAAGAAAAGAGGGCTAAAATGAGAAAAAATAAAAAGGGATTTACTATTGTAGAATTAATGGCTGTTATTACAATTATTGGGATTTTATCTGCAGTTGCTATTGGAGGGGTTACCCAATATCTGAATAAGGCTAAGAGACAGGACTTTGAGATTTTAGAGAAAAATATGAAAACTGCCTTAGATAATTATTTTATTGATCATTCTGCAGAAGTTCCTGCGATTGGTGCTAATAAGAAAGTAAATGCTCAAACCTTAATGGCGGAAGGGTATTTAACTAATTTGGAAGATCCAGATAAGAGTGGAAAAAATTGTAATTTGACTAGTAGTTATGTAACGGTTACAAGAGCAGGCCGTGCAGATGATTTTAATATGACACTAAATTATAGAATTTGTGTTATTTGTTCTAAAATGAGGAGTAGAGGCTGCTAGGAGGAAAAGTAGTATGAGTAAAGTAAAGCTAATGAGCGAAATTTTGGCTAATAAAATTGCGGCAGGAGAAGTTGTTGAGAAGACAATGAATGTTGTCAAAGAGTTGGTAGAAAATAGTATTGATGCAGGAAGTAGTGAAATTATTGTTGAACTACTGGATTCTGGTGTAAAAAAAATTACTGTGTCTGATGATGGGATTGGAATGGATGAAGAGGATGCTACTCTTGCTTTTTCCAGACACGCTACTAGTAAGCTTTTTGACGTGGAAGACTTATTCAATATAGAATCCCTTGGGTTTCGTGGAGAGGCTTTACCTTCTATTGCTTCTGTTTCGCATATTCGCCTAAAAACATCGGATGGGATTAAGGGAACAGTTGTTGAAATTGATGGAGGTAAAATAGAGAAGATAGAACGTAGTGATTTACAAAAAGGTACTACTATTACGGTCTCTGATTTATTTTACAATACTCCTGTACGGCTTAAATATTTGAAAAACTTATATACAGAACTGGCCAATATTGTGGAGTATCTTAATAAGATGGCTCTATCTTACCCTGATATTAAGTTTAGGCTTATTAATAACGAAAAGGTTTTGCTAGAAACAGATGGGTCTTCTGATTTACTGAAAGTGGTTTATCAAATCTATGGGGCTGATATTGCAAAAAAGATGGTTGAAGTAGAAGCAGAGAATGATGATTATGCTATTAGTGGTTATATTTCTTATCCTGAAGTTTATAAGTCGAATCGGAATGCTATTACTACTCTTGTTAATAATCGGGTGATTCGTAATAATGAGTTGAATAAAATGATTGTGGAGGCCTATCATACTTATATTCCAAAGGATAAGTTTCCCATTATAGTACTTAATATTTTTGTAGATCCTATTTTAATTGATATCAATATTCATCCAACAAAGATGGACATTAAGTTTTCTAAGATGGAAGAGTTGAAGAATTTAATTAACGAGATGATTCGAAAGCGGTTGAGGCAACTACTTTTGATTCCAAAAGCATCCGTTCGTACTGCTAGTGCGGTTCGTGAAGTTTCCAAGCCTCTTGTGAATGCTTTTTATAAAGAGGAAATAGAGGTTCCTGAGGTTGCTTATGAAGAAGTGGTACTAGATTTACAGACAGTAGCAGAAGATATGGCCTCTTATGATACTTTAGAAGAAGAGAAACCACGTATTAAGAAAATGGTTCCTAAAGGAATTGTGCATATGACTTATATTGTTGCTGAAAATGAGGATGGTATGTTTATTATCGATCAGCACGCTGCCGCAGAGAGAATTAACTATGAAAAGTATTTGAAAGCGATGCGTGAAGAGACAAGAGAAGTGATTGCACCGCTTATTCCGATTTCTATTGATATGGCACCTAATGAATATATTATTGCAAGAGAACATATGGATCTTTTTGCTAGTTTTGGTATTAAACTGGAAGAGTTTGGTTCTAATACTTTTATTGTCAGAGAACATCCCACTTGGTTTAAAGAAGGGTATGAAAAAGCATCTCTTATGAAAATTTTAGAACTTGTTGCTACAAAAGAAGAGTTTTCCAAAGAGAAGTTTATTGAGAAGACTGCGATTACTCTTGCGTGTCGAATGTCTATTAAGGCAAATGATTATATCAATATGGAAGAGATGGAATATTTACTTGATACACTTAGGGCTTGTGAAAATCCATTTACGTGTCCTCATGGAAGACCAACGATTATTACTTATACAAAGTATGATTTAGAAAAAATGTTCAAGAGGGCGATGGATTGATACTTAGAAAGGCGGGATGTGATGATTATTGTTATTGTAGGTCCCACTGCTGTTGGGAAGACAAAACTTAGTGTAGAACTTGCTAAAAGATTAAATGCAGAGATTATTAATGGAGACTCTACGCAAGTTTATAGGGACCTTGATATTGGTACTGCTAAAGTACGTGAGGAGGAAAAGGAAGGAATTGTTCACCATTTATTTGATGTTGTAGATGTGAGTGACTTTTATACTGTATTTGATTATCAAAAGGATTGTCGCAGGCTGATAGAGGAGATTACGTCTCGTGGTAAAAATGTAATTATTGTAGGGGGAACAGGGCTTTATATGAAAGCGGCCTTATATGATTACCGGTTTACGGAGGGGACAAGTTATCAAGAATATTCAGATCTTAGTAATGAAGAAATTTATGAAAGAATTAAGAAGTATCAGGATTGTGATGTACATATTCATAACCGAAAAAGATTGGTGCGGCTTTTGAACAAGTTGGAAAGTGGGGAAGAACTTACAAACTATAAGGATCATAAGCTTTATAATTTTTCAGTTATTGGACTTACTACTGCTAGAGAGAGACTATATCAACGGATTGATGAACGCGTTTATGGTATGATGCGAGATGGATTGTTAGAAGAGGTGGAAGGTTTGCGGGAACAATTTGCCACTTCTAAAGCTTTACAGACTGCGATTGGCTATAAAGAATTTATTGATTATTTTTCTAATAAAAAAAGAGTTGAAGATGTTATAGCAGAGATTCAGAAGAATTCTAGGCATTATGCTAAACGTCAATATACGTTTTTTAATCATCAATTTGATACAAAGTGGTATGATGTTGACTTTGATAATTTTTCAAATACTGTTGATTTAATATATCAGGAATTATTGCAGGAAAATTAAAAAGTATTGAAATTTCTATATTTCTGCAAATTTTATCATTAAGGTTAATCATTTATAGGGCAATTTGAACATTTGTCCTTTTTGTATTCTCCGTGTCGCTTATCTTGGAGAAAAGTATGGATGATATTATGGAAAATATTCAGTTTGTGAAAGCCGAAATGGATTGGGTAAATTATCATTATTCTAAGAAAACAGCAGATTTAGTTTGTAAAATAGGAGAGGACATTTATACTGATAAGATTAGAATTATCTATTTTTATCTTCCCAATATTAAGACAGTTTGGTACAATAAAGGTAGTTTAAGTGAAGTAGAAAAGTTGCTAAGTCTTAAGTAAGAGAATGTTGACTTTGAAATGATTATGGATTCTACCCGTCTTACGGGGATGAAATTGAGCAGAAATAAATGAAATAAATAGTAGGTTTTACTATTTTGGTGGAAGAGATTTCGCCTTTTTTTCTGTAAAAATCAGTCAAATTATTTGATAAAGCTAAAATTTTTCGTTATAATTAATATGGAAAGTAATGGAGTGATAGTATGGCATTAAAATATGATGATTCGTCGATTAAGATATTGGAAGGTTTAGAAGCAGTTCGTAAACGTCCTGGAATGTATATTGGTTCTACTGATAAAAGGGGTCTTCATCATCTTGTATGGGAGATTGTTGATAATGCAATTGATGAGGCGATTAATGGTTTTGGTGATAAGATTACCATTACGATTCATAGTGATAAATCTCTTAGTGTAGAAGATCATGGACGTGGGCTTCCTGTGGGAATGCACGAGTCAGGTAGATCTACACCAGAGGTTATTTTTACTGTGCTCCATGCTGGTGGAAAGTTTGAAAGTGATGGCTATAAAGTTTCAGGTGGACTTCACGGAGTTGGTTCTAGTGTTGTGAATGCTTTATCAAAATGGCTGGAAGTGACTGTAAAACGTGATAAAGGCGAATATTATATGAAGTGTGAGAATGGTGGGAATGTTTCTGTTTCTTTAAAAAAGATTGGAACTACAAATCGAACAGGAACTACAGTTCGGTTTCTACCAGATGATGAAATTTTTTCTACTACTAATTTTTCTTATACTACTATCTGTGAACGTATGCAGGAGTCTGCCTTTTTAATTAAAGGTCTTACTATTGAAGTGATCGATGAAGAGGATGAAAGAAGTGCTACTTTCTGTTATGAACGTGGGATTGAAGAGTTTGTTGAAGATATGAATAAAGGCCGGACTACGCTTCATAAAGTTTTGGCATTTACAGGGACTAAAGATAAAATAGAAGTAGATATTGCGATGCAGTATACAGATACTTATTCTGAGAATATTGTATCGTTTGTTAATAATGTTAAAACGATCGATGGAGGAACGCACGAGGTTGGTTTTAAAACGGCTCTTACAAAAGTATTTAATGATTATGCCAAGAGTAATGGCTTTGTCAAAGGGCGTGATAAAGCTTTTGAGGGTAGTGATGTTCGTGAGGGCTTAACTGCTGTCATTAGTTTGAAAATACCAGAGGGAATTTTACAGTTTGAGGGGCAAACCAAAGGTAAACTCGGAACCCCACAGGCTCGTGTTGCGGTAGATAATATTGTATCAGAACAAATTCGTGTTTTCTTAGAAGAAAATAGAGCGGTGGCAACTGATATCATTAATAAATCTTTAAAAAGCAAAATTGCAAGAGAGGCAGCCCGTCGTGCTAGAGAAGAGGCTCGAAAGGGAAATAAGAGAAGTACGAAAGAACGTTCCTTATCTGGTAAATTGGCTCCTGCCCAATCAAAAGATAAAACAAAAAAAGAACTATTTTTAGTCGAGGGAGATTCTGCAGGTGGTTCTGCAAAACAAGGACGTGATCGTGGATTCCAAGCAATTCTTCCGTTACGTGGTAAAGTTTTAAATACAGAAAAGACCAAGGAAGAAGATATTTTAAAAAATGAAGAAATTAATACAATGATTTATACGATTGGTGCGGGTTATGGTGCTAATTTTGATATTAAGGACTGTGAATATTCCAAAGTAATCATTATGAGCGATGCTGATGAAGATGGAGGACATATTCAGTGTTTACTATTAACATTTTTCTATCGTTATATGAGACCTTTAATTGAGGATGGTAGACTTTTTGTAGCCCTTCCACCGCTATTTAAAATTCAAAGTGGGAAAAACATCGATTATGCTTACACGATTGAAGAGATGAAAGAGAAATCTAAGGGTAAGAAATGTGATATTCAGCGTTATAAAGGACTTGGTGAAATGAATGCCGATCAGTTATGTGAGACGACAATGCAACCAGGTACCAGAACGTTAATTCGTGTTAATATCGAAGATGCACAACTTGCAGAAAAACGTGTGTCTGTGTTAATGGGAGATGATGTTCCTCCACGTAAAGAATGGATTGATGAAAACGTAGAATTTACGCTAGAAGATGAATACGAAATATAGAAGTAGGTGATCAATATGCCAAGAAAGAAAAATGAGACAACAGAGGTTATAGAAAAGATATTTGACTATACGCTGGAAGATATTATGGGAGAACGATTTGGAAGTTATTCTAAATATATTATTCAAGATCGTGCGATTCCTGATGCCAGAGATGGTTTAAAACCAGTACAACGTCGTATTCTTTATTCAATGCATAAAGAACGGAATACTTATGATAAGGGGTATCGAAAGAGTGCTAAGACTGTGGGAGATGTTATTGGTAACTATCATCCACACGGTGATACTTCGATATATGATGCAATGGTTCGGATGAGTCAACCTTGGAAGACTCGCCTTCCTTATATTGATATGCATGGAAATAATGGGTCTATTGATGGAGATAGTCCTGCTGCTTATCGTTATACAGAAGCACGTCTTTCTAAAATTAGTACTGAAATGCTTCGTGATATTGAAAAGGACACAATTGAGTTTGCACCAAACTTTGATGATACCACAGTTGAGCCTACCGTTCTTCCTGCTCGTTTTCCAGCACTTTTAGTTTACGGGGCACAGGGAATTTCTGCTGGGTATGCAACGAATATTCCCCCTCATAATTTGAACGAAGTAATCGATGCGGCTATTTACCGAATTGATCATCCTGAGTGTTCGTTAGATGCGTTAATGAAATACGTTAAGGGTCCTGATTTCCCGACAGGTGCTATTATTGAAGGAATTGATGGTATTTGTGATGCTTATAAAACAGGACGAGGACGTATTGTTGTAAAAAGTAAATATGCGTTTGAAGAAGAAAAAGGAAAAGTTTCTCTGGTAATTACAGAGATTCCGTTTGAGGCGAATAAGGCGAATATGGTTAAGAAGATGGATGATATTCGCATTGATAAAAAAATTGATGGTATTGTTGAAGTGAGGGATGAATCAGCCTCAGATGTTCGTATTGTAATTGATCTTAAAAAAGGTGCCAATAAGGAACTAATTGCGGCCTACTTATTAAAAAACACCGATATGCAAATTAGCTATAATTTTAATATGGTATCAATTGTAAATCGCAGACCTAAACTTTTAGGATTGGAAGGGGCGTTGGATGCCTTTATTGCTCATCAGAGAAATGTTGTAAAGCGTCGAACTGAGTTTGATTTGCGACACGCAAAGGCTAGATATCATATTGTAGAAGGCTTGATTAAGTGTATTTCTATTTTAGATGAAGTAATTGCCGTGATTCGTGCTTCTAAAAATAAGGGAGATGCCAAAGTCAATTTGGTAGAAAAATTTGAGTTTAGTGAAGAACAAGCAGAGGCAATTGTTACGTTGCAACTATATCGCTTAACCAATACAGATGTGGTGGCATTAGAACAGGAAATGGAAAATTTAGAAAAAATCATCAATGGCTTGACTTCTATCCTTGGTAGTGAAGATGTTTTAAAAACGGTAATGAAAAAAGATTTGAAAGATGTTAAGAAAGCATACCCAACACCACGTCTTACAGAGATTAAAGAGGAAATTACAGAAATTAAGATTGATACAACGGCAATGATTCCTAAAGAAGATGCGATCGTAATGGTGAGCCGAGATGGTTATATTAAACGTAGTTCTCCTAGAAGTTATTCTTCGTCAACGGATGAGCCTACGATGAAAGAAAATGATTATATTATTGGATTATATGAAATGAATACAACCGATACTTTACTTGTCTTTACTTCCCTTGGAAATTATTTGCATATACCAGTTCATATGATTCCTGATTTGAAATGGAAAGATATGCCAAAACATGTCAGTAACTTAATTCCTATTGCTGAGAATGAAAGTGTTGTTTCTTGCCTTCCAGCTTATGATTTTAAGGATGATATTTGTATTATTTTATCTAGTCGCAATGGAATGGTTAAAAGAAGCAGTTTGAAAGATTTTAAACTACAACGTTATTCCAAGCCAACAGTCTGTATGAAATTAAAAGGGGAAGATCAACTAATTGGTGCTTGTTATGAGGAGAAAAAAGATGTAATGTTAACAACTGATTCTGGGTATACATTGATATTTGCGGCGGCAGATATTCCTGTAGTTGGTGTCAAAGCCAGTGGTGTGAAAGGGATCAATTTAAAAGGTGATAATGTTATTTCTATGAATAACCTAGACTATAATGAAGATGAATATGTAATGGTGATTACAGATAGGGGTAGTGCAAAGCGAGTGCGTATTCATGAACTTGATATCTCTACTAGAAGTAGAAGAGGTCTCTTGTTATTACGGGAGGTGAAAACCAATCCTTATCGGATTATTAAAACCTTTATTACTTCTACAAAAGCACAAATTGGACTTCGTAATGGTGATATTACTTACGTAAAGTCAACAGAAGTGCCAATTTTAGATCGGTATTCTACTGGTAGTCAAATGGTAAAGGGTACTTTAAATGATGCGTTTGTTGTAACCGCTCTTAAAGAAAGACTTACTTTTTCCGTAAGTGATAAGAAGGAAGAGGCCGAAGAGGAAGAGAAACCAAAAGTATCTCTTAAAGAAATTGATGATAGATTAATGACGATAGATGACTTCTTAGATTAGGAGTCATCTATTTTAGGAGGAAGTATGCGAAAACTAGATTTTATTAATGAAAGACTTAAGATATATCAAGATACTTATCAGAATACTTATACGATACAAGACTCTTTATTGATAGAAAGACTATTACAAGAGTTAAAAAGACTTTCTTTTTCTGGTGTTCTTTCTTTTAATCATTTTACTTATATTAGTAAGGAGCATACTATTATTTTGATGAGACAGTTTTTAGCTTGTTTCTCGTCTTCTTTGGAAGAGAAGTTTTCCCTTCTTCTTAAAGATAAACGTATTGTTTTCTTTCCCTGTTCTAGAGGAATTCATAGAGCAGGGTATTATCAAAAAGTGCCTTTTATTAAGCTTTCACTTACGAATACTTTAGAGGACTTTATTGTTCTAGTTCATGAATTTTTTCATCTAACAAACCGCAGCTTTTCTAAGTGTTCTTATCAAATGACGAGAGAGAGCCTTAGTGAATTTATCTCTATTTACTTTGAAAAGCAGGCACTTACTTTTTTAAGAGAGAGGGGTTATGATGAGAGGGAACTTTCCTATTTTCGTTTAAAGCGTTTTGAAGATACACGGAGGACAATTCAACGCTATCACTTTGAAAATACAATTTTTAAAGTATACCAAAAGGAAAAAAAGATAAATTTTTCCAATACTCCTTATAAAATTGAAAAGATTTATCAGTATATGAAAAATTATAGTTTTTCTCCCTTTAAAAAAATGGGTTATATTTTAGGTGATGTTTTATCAGAATATGTTATGGATCTTTTTCTACCTCCACAAAAAGTTTTGAGATTAAATGACCTGATTTATGAAAAAACAATTTTTGAAGCATTGGAAGAGTTAGAAATTACGATTGACTTTTTTAAAATAAGCGACCTTTTCTTCTGCTATGAAAACTCTGTTTTTAAACTTCTTTCGACTTTTAGTCAATAATACTTTGATAATTCATATACTTTTATAGGTGATGTTATGTCGAAAGAAAGTTTTAAGAGTTTTGTGAAGTTGCATCCAGAACTTGCAAACTCAGTGATGAATCATAAAACCACTTGGCAGGATTTTTATGAATTATTTGAACTATACGGTGAAAAAAGTAATGTATGGGATAATTATTTGGGCAATAAAAGTTTGGCAGGTGTTAGCAGTAAAAGTAAAACTTCTTCTATGAGTGAGCTTATCAATATGGTTAAAAGTGTGGATTTGGATTCTGTTCAAAAGACGGTAGGAAGTCTTCAAAAAACGATAGGATTGCTACAAGATATTGGAATTGGTAGTGGGACTAGTAGTGCTTTAAAGAGCGATCAGTATGAACCAAGGCCAATGTATAAGTACTTTGATGATTAATGTTTATTGAAACACAGATAGCAATTCGCAATAATCCCAATCTTTATCGTTATTTGCGAGAAAACTCCCATTGGTATAAATATTTGAATCGTTCTCCTTACTTTCTAAAAGAAATAGAAGCAGAAATGAAGAGTCGGTATAAACTAACACCAGTTGATAAGATTGAAAAATTTTCAAATCGTTTGGATATGATTACCTCTATTATTGATGTGTTCACGTAATTGAAAAAAAGAGTAATTTGTGTTACTCTTTTATTGGTGATAAAATGCTAGAATTGTTAGATAAACTAGATCAGTTAAAAAAAGAATTAAATGAGTGTAGAAGTATGAAAGAACTTTTGGCAATCCAAAAAGAAATTTTAAATGATCAAGAGTTATATGAGAAATTACAAAAAAAAGATATGGAAGCACTTCAGGATGAAAAAGTATATGCTTATAGAAAATGCGAAAATGAAGTTAATTTTTTGATACTAGAAATTAATAAATGTTTGAAGGAACAATTAGGGGGATGCCAATGAAAGTGATTAGTGGATTATTAAAGGGACGTGAGATTGAAGGCTTTTTTTTAAAAGGAACTCGTCCTACTATGGATCGCGTAAAAGAGTCCTTGTTTGCTATTATTCAAGAAGATATTAAAGAGAGTGTGGTTCTTGATTTATTTTCTGGAAGTGGCAATTTAGCGATTGAGGCTCTTTCTCAGGGAGCAAAATTTTGTTACTGTAATGATAAAAGTCGTGAGGCCGTACGGGTGATTTTAAGGAATGTAGAGAAATTTGATATTTGTAATCAAGTGGAGATTATGAATTATTCTTTTGAAAAATGTTTATTATATTTAAAAAATAAGGGCCTTTTATTTGATGTTATTTTTTTGGATCCTCCATATGATACTGACTATGTAGAAAAATCTTTAAAGCTGATTGATTCCAATCAGTTATTACGTGATGGGGGGATTATTGTTTGTGAGACGAATGATCTTGCACGAATTCCAGACAATCTTTCTTTTTCTATTGTAAAAAATAAGAAGTATGGTGATAAATATATAGTAATTTTAAAATAGATTCGTTATAATAAAGAATAGAGGGATGATATATGAATCAAAGAGGATTTGCAGTTTCTACTGTATTATATGGAATTTTAATTATGGCGATGCTTATTATGACACTTTTGATTAGTACGATGGCTTTTACTAGGAAAAGTGCAATAGATTTTATTGGAACATTAGAAGAAGAGCTTAATAATTGTGTTGATCCAGATGCGGCAAGTTGTCAATAAGCGGATCTAATAAAATTTTTTTGTCGTTTTTCTTTGGCAAAAACCCTTGACAAGTGCTAAAGATTGGTCATATAATAGCTTTAGCACTCATAAATTAATAGTGCTAGGAGGCGGTTTTTGTGAAGGGAACTTTAACAGAACGACAGCAGAAAATATTGAAACTTATCATCGAAGAATATATTAAATCAGCAAAGCCTGTCAGTTCTAATCTGTTATGTGAAAAACTTCATTGTTCTTCTGCTACTGTACGAGCAGAAAT
Organism: uncultured Bacilli bacterium; assembly: GCA_910583685.1. Lineage (GTDB taxonomy): Bacteria > Bacillota_I > Bacilli_A > RF39 > UBA660 > MGBC119817. The sequence continues at coordinate 15,527 of CAJTXY010000015.1, read as the reverse complement.
GGCCAATTTAGAGGATGTGGGTCTTCTTGAGAAAACGCATACTTCTAGTGGGCGTGTTCCAAGCGAGGCAGGGTATCGATTTTATGTTGATCATTTGATGACTTTAAAAAAGATGAATGCAGAAGATATGTTGAAGTTACAAATTATTTTTAAGAATCAAGAACTTGCTTTGTCTGATTGTATTACAAAAAGTCTACAAGTAATCTCCGATATTACCTCTTATGCTACTGTGGTGCTTGGCAGTACTTCTCACGATAATTTGCTGAAGCAAATTGATGTAGTACCGATTAATGATCGCAGTATGATTGTTATTGTTGTTACCGATAAAGGACATGTAGAGCATAAGAATATTACATTAGATGGTGTGAGTCTTGAAGAGATTAAAAAGACAGTGGGTTTAATCAATAATTTGATTGTTGGAACACCGATTGATGAGGTGAGCGGAAAATTAGAATTTGAGATTAAGCCTATTATTGGAAAGTATGTAAATCAGCACGAGCAAATTTATAATGCCTTTTATCACGTTTTTTCCGATTTTACCGCTCCACAAGCAGCGAATGTAGTTGGGAAAAGCAAATTCTTGAACCAGCCAGAGTTTAGTAGTGTAGATAAAATTAAGCAAGTTTTTACAAAACTTGAAGATGAAGAGACACTTCGAGAAATTAAACAGGATGGTGAAAATAATATTACTATTTGCATTGGAAAAGATAGTAATATTGATGATGATGTTACTGTTATTAAGACAAAATTTAAAACAGCGACCGAAGAGGGAACTCTTGCAATTATTGGACCAAAACGTATGGAATATGATCGAGTTGTTGCTATGCTTGATTTTATTAAACAAAATATAGAAAATTAAGGAGAAAAAATGGAAGAAGAAAAGAAAACAGCTTGCGAGTGTGGCGAAGAGTGCCACTGTGATGCAGCTACTTGTACTTGTGAAAATGAGGAACATGTATGTAGAGAAAATGAAAAGAAACATAAAAAAGAAAAGAAAAACAGTAAAGATAAAGAGATGATTTTAAAACTAGAGGAAGAAAAAAAGACTTTGGAAGAGAAGATGCGTTATGTACAGGCAGAGCTAATTAATTACCGGAAGCGTAAAGAAGAAGAAACTGCCAATATGTTAAAGTATGCAAATCAGGATTTAATTTTAGAGCTGATTGGGGTTATTGATAATTTCGAGCGTGCTATTAAATTAGATGATAATGACTTAACGGATGAGCTATCTAAATTCTTAGCTGGTTTTAAAATGATATATGCGACACTTACAGATATTTTGAGAAAGTATGGTGTAGAAGAGATATCTAGAGCTGGTGAGATTTTTGATCCTGCACTTGAAGAGGCTTTAATGACAGATTCTGTAGATGATAGAGAAGAAGATGAAGTTTTAGAAGTCTTACTTAAAGGTTATAAATTAAAAGACAGGGTAATACGTCCTGCCTCAGTAAAGGTAAATAAGAAATAAGAGAAAGGAAGAGATATAAATGAGTAAAATAATAGGTATTGACTTAGGTACAACAAATAGTTGTGTATCTGTATTAGAAGCAGGGGAAGCAAAAGTAATCCCAAATCCAGAAGGAGGAAGAACAACACCATCTGTTGTTGCTTTCAAAGGAGAAGAAAGAATTGTAGGAGATGCTGCGAAACGTCAGGCAGTAACTAATAAAAATACAATTTCTAGTGTTAAGAGATTGATGGGTACTGATAAGAAGGTAGAAGCCAACGATAAGAAGTATTCACCAGAAGAGATCTCAGCTATGATCTTATCTTATATGAAGGATTATGCAGAAAGCTATTTAGGAGAAAAAGTTACAAAGGCAGTTATCACAGTTCCTGCATATTTTAACGATGCAGAGCGTCAAGCTACTAAAAACGCTGGTAAAATTGCAGGGCTTGAAGTGGAAAGAATTATTAATGAACCAACAGCAGCAGCTCTTGCTTATGGTCTTGATAAACAAGATAAGGCACAGACAATTCTTGTTTATGACCTAGGTGGTGGAACATTCGATGTTTCTATACTAGAACTTGGTGATGGTGTTGTGGAAGTTAAATCTACTAATGGTAATAACCATTTGGGTGGAGATGATTTCGATGAGAGAATTATTGATTATTTAGTAGCAGAATTTAAAAAGGAAAATGGTATCGATCTTTCTAAGGATAAAATGGCGATGCAACGTCTTAAAGAGGTTGCTGAAAAGGCAAAGAAAGATTTATCTGGGGTGACGACTACTCAAATTTCTGCTCCATTTATTACTCAGGGAGAAGATGGTGGTCCACTTCATTTAGATATTACACTTACTCGTGCTAAATTTGAAGATTTAGTAGGAGATTTGATAGAGTCTACTTTAACACCAGTTCGTAATGCTATGAAAGATGCTAAGATGAAATCAAGTGATATTGATAAGGTTATCTTTGTAGGTGGATCTACTCGTATTCCAATGGTATATGATGTTATTAAGAAAGAATTAGGTAAGGAACCTTCTCGTGAAGTAAATCCAGATGAAGTTGTTTCTATGGGGGCTGCTATTCAAGGTGGTGTTTTAACAGGAGATGTTAATGATATCGTACTTTTAGATGTTACGCCACTATCACTTGGAATTGAAACATTAGGTGGGGTTATGACAACGTTAATTCCTCGTAATACAACGATTCCAACTTCTAAATCTGAAGTATTCTCAACAGCAGCAGATAATCAACCAGCAGTAGATGTTCATGTTCTACAAGGAGAACGTCCAATGGCGGCTGATAATAAAACATTAGGAAGATTCCAACTTACTAATATTCCACCTGCACCAAGAGGGGTACCACAAATTGAAGTAAAATTTGATATTGATGCTAACGGAATTGTTAATGTTACAGCAAAAGATCTTGGAACTAATAAAGAACAATCTATTACGATTACATCGAATACAAACTTAAGCGATGATGAGATTGAGCGTATGATGAAAGAAGCAGAGGCTAATAAAGAAGCTGATACTAAGCGTAAAGAAGAAGCAGAAGTAAGAAATGAAGCAGAGCAAATTGTGTTCCAAACAGAAAAAGCAATCAAAGATCTAGGAGACAAAGTAGACGATAAAGAAAAAGAAGAAGCAGAAGAATTAATTAAGGGATTAAAAGATGCTCTTGAAAAAGATGATATTGAAAAGATCAAGACAGAGAAAGATAAGCTTCAAGAAAAGGCAATGGCTCTTGCTACAAAAGTTTATGAGCAAGCTGCAAAAGACAATGCTAATGCAGAAAACACACAAGATGAGGCAAATAATAAAGACGCTAAGAATGATGATAATGTAGTAGATGCAGAATATGAAGAAAAATAAGAAAAAGTTCTAGTTACCTAGAACTTTTCGTTGATCTTGAAAGGACGAGAATATGGAAAAGTATAAAACAAGAGCTGAAGTACCTGAAAAATACAAATGGGATCTTACGGAGTATTTTAAAGATGAAGCTGATTTTCAAAGGCAGTTTGTCCAAGCTGAAAAAATGGTTGCAGAACTTTCTAAATATAAAAAATGTACAAAGGATGCCGATCGATTATATGAGTTTTTACAAAAAGAGCTTGCTACAAATGCTCTTGTTATGGATTTAAATATTTATGCTATTGTAGTAGCTGATCAGGAACTTGGTATTGCAAGTAGTATTGAACGTAAGAACAAGGCGAATACTTTATATGCAGAATTTTCTAAAAATACAAATTTTTTTGCACCAGAGTTATTAAAACTGTCTGATATAGAGTATCAAGGTTTGTTTCAAAAATCTGAAAAGCTGTTAGAGTTTAAAGAAGCGTTAGATGTTATTTACCGCGAAAAAAAGTATATATTATCAGAATCTGATGAAACAATTATTACAGAACTTGTGACTTCTATGAATTATTTTGCTGATATGTCTGCTACAATGCTTCATTCAGAACATAATTATGGTACTGTTACTGTTGATGGGGAAGAAGAAAAAATTGCTACCAATAATTATCGTGTTTTTTTGAAAAATAAAGATGTTAATATTCGTAGAAAGACTTATCAACAGTTGAATCAAAAATTAGATGAATATGGTAAAAGTTGTGCCAGTTATTTAAATGGTTATGTTCGTATGAATCAGACTTTGGCAAAAATTCATCATTATAAAAATGCTTGGGACAAAAAATTATTTAGTCTTAATTGTAATGATGAAGTGTTTCGAAGTTTAGTGAATACAGTAGAAGATAATTTAAGTGTTTTGCATAAGTATTATCGATTAAGAGAAAAAGTATTAGGCATTTCTCTTCATCCTTATGACTTGAATTTAAACTTAAATCGTAATTCTTCAGAATATACTATTGATGATGCACAAAGTCTTGTGCGAGAAGCTCTACGTCCCTTGGGGGAAGATTACTTAGAAAAGTATGAGAAAATTATTGATAATCATTATATTGATTATTGTCAATACAAGGGAAAATGCAATGGTGGTTATAATATTTCTGGGTTTTCAAAGAATTCTCTTATTCTAATGAGTTTTAATGGGGATTTGACTTCTGTTTCTACAATGGCCCATGAGTGTGGGCACCATATTCACCGACAGTTTTTAAAAGAATATAATAAGATGCAGTATTCAATGATAGATACCCTTCTTTCCGAGGTTGCTTCTTTAACAAATGAGTGCTTACTTTCTAACTATATTTCTAAAAATGCTAAAACGAAGGAAGAGAAGCTTGCAGGATGCGAGAATATGATTTCTACCATAGTATCTAACCTTTTTGGGGCAGTTCGTGAAGGAAGATTGGAAGAAGAGATGTATCAAGCGGTAGAAAATAATAATACTCTTACCCAAGAATACTTAGATCAACTCACACTAGATTCTTTAAGAAAATATTATGGTGATGTAGTGGAAATTGATTCTTATGCTAAAAATTCGTGGATGATGAGAAGTCATTATTATATGGACTTTTATCTTTATAGTTATGCAATTTCTATTAGCGTTGCTTCTTCTGTTGCTTCTAGTATATTATCGGGTGATAAGGAAATGCTTAGTAGGTATATAGAATTTTTAAAAGTTGGTAGAGATAAGTGGCCAATCGATGCTTTTAAAGTGTTAGGTATTGATCTAGAAGATAAAAAGGTTTATGAAGATGCTATTCGTTATTTTGATTCGTTATTAGATGAATATGAAAGAATATATGACGAGGAGGTGTAGTTATGGCGAATAAACGTGATTATTATGAAGTGTTGGGGGTTTCGAAGAGTGCTAGTGATGCAGAAATCAAAAGTGCTTTTCGAAAACTTGCAAAAAAATATCATCCTGATTTAAATAAAGATGATCCTTCTGCTACTGAGAAGTTTAAGGAGGTTCAAGAGGCTTATGAGGTTTTAGGTGATGAGCAGAAGCGTAGTCAGTATGATCGCTTTGGGCACGCTGGAGTAGGAGGCACTGGTGGTGCTGGCTTTAATGGCTTTGGCGGAGGCTTTTCTGGATTTGATGGGGCTGAGTTTGATTTTTCTGATATTTTTGATAATATTTTTGGTGGAGGCTTTTCTTCTTTTGGAGGAAATGCAAGAGCCAGCGGGGCAAATAGGAAAAGTCGTGGTAGCGATCTTTTGATGCAGGTGAATCTTAGCTTTGAAGAAGCTGTTTTCGGGTGTGAGAAGGATTTTGATTTAGATGTAGTAGAGGATTGTGATGAATGTGATGGCAAGGGAGGATTTGATCCTAAGACTTGTGAAAAGTGCCATGGAAGTGGAACTATTACTTCAGAACAACATACTATTTTAGGCTCTTTCTTGTCGAAGTCTACGTGTCCCGACTGTGATGGAAGTGGAAAAACATTCAAAAAGATATGTACTTCCTGTCGGGGGAAAGGAAAAACTAAGAAGCATAAGACAATTACGGTTACAGTTCCAGCGGGAATTGATACAGGAGATCGTCTTCGTGTTTCTGGTAAAGGTAATGCAGGAAGTAATGGAGGTCCTAATGGGGACTTATATTTGGAGTTTCTAGTTTCAGAACATAAATATTATAAGCGTGATGGTGATGATATTTATCTAGAATTACCGATTACCATTACGGATGCTATATTGGGTGCGAAAAAGGATGTTCCCACATTATATGGTAATATTCAACTAACAGTTCCTGCTGGTACTTGCAGTGGTGAAAAACAAAGGATTCGTGGTAAGGGCGTTGATAATAAGGCACATCATACCAAAGGAAATATGTATGTTATTATTAAAGTGCTTACTCCTCAAAAGTTAAATAGAGCACAAAAGAAATTAATTGAGCAACTTGCCAGTACAGATTTAGAAGATCGGGAAATTGAGCAATTTCATAAATTTACTAAGAAGAATGATGAATAAGACCATTCTTTTTTATTTCTATTTTTTCTTATTTATGTTAGAATGTGTATAGGGTAGAAATAATAGGTGAGGATATGGCGGAGTGGAAGAGAAGGAAAAAATATAGAATAGATAAGGATCAAGAGGAACCAGTAGTTCATAGAGGGTACCAAATTACTAACCTTCTACGAAGAGAGTTTGTTCTTACCCTTATTTTTGTTGCTATTTCTACTACTGCCTTGTTGGGAGGAAGTTACGCCATATTTACTAATATTCAAAAGGCCGAACATTATAATATGATTAAGTCAGGGACTTTGCAGATTGCTTATGATGATACTTCCAGTGGGCTTGGAAATATTATTCGTCTTAATGGGGCTTTTCCTGAGAGTGATGTGGCAGGCCAAGAAAGAGAGCCTTATCGTTTTAAGATTACCAATACTGGTAGTCTAAATGCAGAATATAAAGTAAAAATACTAGATGATTTATCTATGATAGAGGAAGATGGTTGTCAAAATAAACTTTTAGATAAGAGTGTACTTAAGTATAGCGTTGATGGAGGAGAGCCTGTTCTTCTTTCTACCATTCAGGATGAATATATTGCAGTAAATGGTAATCTTTCTGCAGGGGAAAGTATTACTTATGAGATTCGAATGTGGATAGATGAGAGTGCGGGTAATGAAGTATTAGGTAGGCATTATCACGGCAAGATTGTAGTAGAAGGGGAACAAATGCAGAAGAATTTGCTTGGAAGAGCAAGTGATGTTATTTTTGATTTAGAAAATATAGGTGACAAAGGTGCTATTGATACGAGAGATGAAGAACAAACATTTGTTACTGGAGAAGATCCTAATAATTATGTGTGGTATTCTGGAAAATTATGGAGAGCAGTTTCCAAAGACTCTAGCGACAATTCTGTAAAACTTGTAACGCAGTGGCCGATGACAGCGATTGCATATCATGGAGACGATCAATCGTCTAATTTTCGAGTTAGTTATGTAAGAGAATGGTTAAATGATACTAGTGTAGATGGATTCTTAGGTAATTTGCGGGAGCCAGAGAAATTTATTAAGATGGATGCTCATTGGCATTATGCTGTACAATCGTCTACTGGCGAAATCCAAAGACCACCAGGATCATACTTTGTTGTATCTACAGTAGGACTTTTAAATATATATGAATATAGGATGAGTTCTATGGGGATTTCTTTAGAAGATAGTTATTTAAATAATGGTACAAGATGGTGGTTGTTAAGTGCGCCTGCTGGGTCCAAGGGAGGCTATGTAAATGAAACTGGAACAATAGGGGGGATGGGGCACCTATCTTATACTTTTGCGGTTCGTCCAGCAGTGATATTGCAACCGAGTATTAAAATTGTTGCCGGTGATGGAACAGAGAAGAATCCATATCGTTTAAAGGACGATTTTGATGAAAAGCAAGATGGCGTTTTCCTTAATACTAGATATAGTGGTGAATATGTACAATTTGGGGCCGGCGAGAATGCGTTATACCGCATCGTTAGTAAAGAGTTAGGTGGGGCAAAGCTTGTAAGTGCAGAGCCACTTATGCATAATGGTGAATTTCTAACTAAAAGTTATGATTTTCATATCTATACAATTGATAATCCCCAATATGAAACCCCATATTTTCTAAATCATAATTTTTTGGATTCCGAAAATGGGTATTTAACAAGTGAACAAAGAACTATGATAAAAGATAATAGCGTTTGGTATTTAGGGGATTATTATCAAACGTATAAGAATTATAATTATAAAATATTTAAGTATGATAAGGCAACTTCTTTTACAACTTTAACGAATAATCAAGCACAGGCAACTGTAGGACTTTTGAGGCTAGGAGAACAATTTGCTAGCCAATATTCTTCTAATATGGAATCTGGTTTTCGCTATTGGCTCGTATCACTTGTGGTGTCAGGACAATGTTCCGTAGCGACTATATCGAGCGGGGGCTTCTCCAACCCAGCTGCTTGTGGATGGCAATTTGGAATCCGTCCTAGTGTACATTTAAAAGAAAGTGTTAGAATCACGGGTGGAGATGGAACAAAACAGAATCCTTTTACAATATCAATGTAGAAGGGGGGATTCTTTTGTTCTTTTTTGTTTCTTGAGAGGCATTTGCTGTTTTTGCTTGCCCATTTTTCCCATCTCGTGATAAAATAATTTCAATTAGTAAGTGATCAACATTTAAAGAAAGGCGAGCAGTATATGAAGTATATTAATGTTATAATTTATCTCTATATTTTAGTTATAGTAGCACTAGTGTTATATCAAATTTTTTGGATTATTAAAGATAAAAATGTAAAAAGACAAGATAGAAAGATACGAATAAGATATAAGGATTTAGTTGAGAAGGAGATATTAAGGCTTAAGAAAAGCAAACAGGCAAGTAAGGAGCATTTGACATTTTTGGAAAAGCAACTTGTTAATACTCATAATTTAGTTCTTTTCGAGAGTGTGCTATCTGATATTAGAAAAAAAGATGAGAAATTAATTAAAGAGTATTGTATTAGTATTTCTAGTGCCTTTCAGCAACTATCTATCTTGTATAGAAAGAAAAACTCGCTTCAAAAGGCCTATTTTACCTATTTGTTATCTTTGTTTCCAGAGTTAATTCAGGATGAGGAAACTATTAGTTATGCAATGATGCATTTTGTAATGGATGATTCTGTTTATTGTCGCGAAAATGCAATGCTGTTTTTTTATCATAAGTCAGATGAGAGATTAATTATCAGCTCTTTAAAGAAAATGAGTAAAAGAAATCTTTATTATAGCCCTAAGCTACTTGCTGATGATCTTTTAGAATTTCAGGGAGATCAGAATGCTTTAGCTGTTGCACTGTTAAATGATTTTGATAAGTTTAATAGTAGTTATCAGTTGGGAATTATTAATTATTTAAGATTTAGTGGAAAGGTCTATCAAGAACAAATATATCATAAATATATAACTAAAAAGTATAGCAAAGAAGTGCGACTTGCTATTATACGTTATTTTGCTACTCATAAATATGATCCTTTTGAAGAAGAGTTATTGAAAATTATAGAAGATAAATCTAGAAGTCATTATGAATATCGGTTAGTTGCTTCTTTTGCCCTTGCAAGTTATGATAATAAAAGGGCCAGAGAGGTTCTAATTGATTGTTTATGCGATGTTAATTTTTATGTTCGAAAAAATGCTGCTATTTCATTATCTAGAATGAAGCTTACAAAATCTGATATTGAAAAGTTGAAGCAGTTAGAGGATCCATATGCTCAAGATATGATTCGCTATATTTTTGCACAGGCTGGTGGCATTCAGATAAAGGCAAATAGAAAGGATGGAAAATAATATGCAAGAAGTGATACAGAATAATAGGGCATTAGTAATAGGTATTATTGTTTTCTTTTTATCTTACTTAATTGTTCATTCTATTTATTTATTAGTTACTACTATTCTTGGAAGTGTCCGTATTAGAAAACAGATTCATCGTTTGCAGTTGAGTAGTTACTTAAAACATCATTATTATGTTCCTATTTCTATTTTAATTCCTACTTATAATAATGCAAAAGAGGTAGTTAAAACTGTAAAATCTCTTTTGCGTTTAAACTACAATTTATATGAGATTATCGTTGTTGATGATGCTTCTTGTGATAAGACTATTGCCTCTTTAATTAAGGAGTTTGATCTTCATTTGGTGGATCGTCCTATTAGAAGGGTTTTAGAGACAGAGGCGATTTTGGAGGTTTATCAAACTAGTAATCAAAAGGTGAAAATTACCGTTGTAAAAAAAGAGCATAGTGGGAAGGCAGACTCTTTAAATGTTGGAATTAATATTGCAGATTATCCATATTTTGTTGTTTTAGAAGATGGAGCGAGAGTGGATTGTGATGTTTTGGAAAAATTAGCAGCCCCTATTTTAGAAGACGATAAAGTAGTTCTTTGTAAGGGGTGTGCTAGAATTTTGGATGAGAGGGATCAGACAGTATTGGCATTAGCACAGGATCTTTCCTATAATCGTGCTTATTATACAAAAGATGATCCAATGGAGGCTTCTTTGTTTTGTCTCTTCAAAAAGGAGATGGCAATAGAGGTTGGTGGTTATGATCTGGTAGGTGAAAATTTTGAACTTGTAAGAAAGATTGAGAATCATTGCCAGGGTTCTATAGATAAATATATTATTAAGAGTGCTTTAAATGCCTTGTGTTATTATACTGCCCCCAAGTCTTTTCATTCTATATTTAAACAGAAAAAAATATGGATGAAATCTTTTGTTAGAAAGTTTTTTAAATATGGAAATTCTAATATAATAAGCTCCTTTTATTACTTTTTCTATGAAATTGTTTCTTATCTCATTTTAATAATAGGTCTTGGTGCTATTTTTATAGGGGTAAGTTATCATTTTATTTCTATAGATGTAATGGTTTGTTTCTTATTGAGCTATTTATTATTTAATGTCGTTTGTACTATTATTTTATATTTGGAGATGGGCCGTTTATTAGAAAACCAAAAAAGTAGTATTTTCTTGGGGAAGCTATTGTTGGCAACTATTGTTGATGTGGTTTTCCTAGGGCTTGTTGGGGAAGCTGCTAAACCATTTTCTGGATTTAAATTAGACAAGAAAAAAGTGTACTAAAAAAGATCTTTCAAATTAGAAAGGTCTTTTTTGTGTTTATTTTGATAATTTCTATTTAAGTTCCTGGTATACATTTTCAGAAAAACGATGTTGTTCTTTTTCTATTTCATTTAGTTTTGCGGTATCGATTAGGAAGAAATTATATTCTAGTAGGTCCGTTCCATCATTCGTTACAGGATCATCCCAAGTGAGATCTAAATGGTACCATTTATTATCTAATAATACTGCGTTCCAAACGTGGTTTTCGCTAGCTACCTTAAAGTTTGGGATCTTCATATCTTCTAAGAAAAGTGCCATAGCATCTGTGTAACCACCACATAGGCCCCGGCCTTCTAGTAAAGGGCCATAAGCGATATCGGAACGATACTTTACAATGTTTTCGTCGCTTCTATTTGAATCGTATTTGCTCGTATTAATGATATAGTCATGGTATACTTTGATTTGGTCGATAGGAGTCAGACTTTTGTTTTCCAAGATTTTTTGAATGCGTTTTACTTCTGCTGATACCTTTTTTATTTCGTCTTTGCTATATGTTTTATCGATATGAATTGTAATTTTTCCTACACTATCATATTCTGTTTCGATATGTTTAAAACCATTAAATGGATGAACAAAATTATTGATATGCGAAAGGGTAGATTGATCATTTGCCAAATATTTTACATCTGTTAAGCAATCTTTCCATTCATCGGGACAGAAAAATGTAAATTCTTCTTTTCCAGCATTGATTACAGTATAATAAATGTTGATTAAATCTTGTCTGGAGGTAGGACTAAAATTGTCTGTTATTTCTGCAAAAGTATATTCATAATTTCGATAGTAATTATTATGGCCTTCTAGTTTTACTTTCTTTTCTATTTTTACCAGATGTTCAGCATAGAATAGTACGAGCTGTTCTCTAAGCAGAAAAAAAATACCTAAAATAAGAAGTAAAAATCCGGTTATTAAAAATTTTTTGTAATGCATATTCTTCACCTATTATTATCATACCATAAATGTGCTAGAAAAATTAAAAAATATGTTATAATTGACAGAAAAAAACAATGAAATTTTTATTCCATTGTATTCTTCATTTTAGTAAGTCTTGATTTTAGGCGTGCACCTTTGTTTTGATGTACTAAACCACTAGATACGGCTTTATCAATTCTTTGGATTGCGATATTTAAGCATCCAGCAGCTTCTTCCTTATTACCAGCTTTTACGCTTTTTTCAAAGTTTTTAATTGCTGTTTTCATACTAGAAGTAATCAAAGTATTTACTTTTTCACGTTTTGCATTGCTACGAACGCGTTTTTTTGCACTTTTAATATTTGGCATTTTTTCACCTCACTTTTATAAACATATTCATTTTAGCAAAAAATAGTAAAAATTGCAAATAAATTCATTGAAATTTTTAGTTAATATTCCTTAACAAAAGAGAAAGAAGAGGAGATTTGGTTAAAGAAGAAAGTGAATCATCCTTTTTTTGATCCTTTTTCAATATTGTGATTATAAAATTTTGATATTGGTAGATATTAATAACAGGTGATCGAAATGCATACAATTGATTTATCAAACTATGAGTATAGAACAGATTTAGTAATTGAAGAAAAAGTGGAGGGTTTGGAAGAAAAAGAAATTATTAGAAATACATATGATATTGAGGGAATTCGAGTTGAAGAGATGAATTTGACAGAAGAAGGAAGTAGAAAGTTACATAGGAAAGCAGGACTTTACCGGACAATTAGCTTTTCGGATGTAACTGATAAGGATCAGTATAGGAAAGTGGAAAAGGCTTTTATTACAGTACTAAAAGATTTGCTTTTAGAATCTAAAATAAAACAGACAGATTCTGCTTTGATCATAGGACTTGGTAATGAACATTCTACTCCGGATGCTTTGGGTCCTAAAGCGATAGAGCAAGTTTTGGTGACAAGTCATTTATTTCAACTTGGCGAGGTAGAACAGGGTTATCGAAAAACCTCTGCATTTTCACCTGATGTTACTGGTTCTACAGGAATTGAGACGGGAAAATTAATTAAAGGGGCGATTGAAGCGATTCATCCTGACTTTTTAATTGTTATTGATGCTTTAAAAGCTACTAATATTGATCGAGTGACAAAGACAATTCAGCTATCTAATACTGGTATTGTTCCAGGTTCTGGAGTTGGCAATAATAGAGAGGAACTTTCTTATGAAAAACTTAAGATCCCTGTTATTGTAATTGGTGTTCCTACTATTGTGGATTTGGTAACGATTGTTGCTGATACTATTCAGTATATTTATAAGCATTTTAGTTATAAAATAGACAATGTAGGTAATTCTAAATTAAAACTAGTACCAGAAAATAGACAAAATTATATTGATTATCCCAATACTTTGACCAAAGAGGAAAAAGAGGAGATTTTGGGATCTATAGGTAATTTGGATTATGAAGAAGTAAAACAGCTAATTATAGAGGTTTTAACACCTATTAATTATAATCTAATGGTAACTCCTAAAGAAATTGACTTTACCATTGATAAGTTGTCTTTGCTTTTGGCCCAAGGTATTAATAAAAGTTTACATGAGCACTTTAATACGACAAAATGAGCATAGGAAGTAGTATATGCTTTTTTTGGTGATGTAACATGGGGAAAAAATTTATTGCTAAACCTATTAAAAAGCGGCGAAGTCGCTTTAAAATATTTTTGTTTTTTTGCTGTTTTTCATTGGCATTTTCTATTACGTATCGATCTTTAGAAACGAGTAATTTTAAAATTAGCGATAAAGTACTTGTTAAGTTTTTGCTTAAAGAACAGAGTTCCCATATGAAAGAAAAAACAGGTTTTCTAGATAAAATGAAGCAGATAGTGGCAGAGCCTACTTTTTTGATTAACCAAAATTATAAGGGACTTGTTAAATTAGAAAAGGAAGTTTTGAAGGAAGAAAAACAAAAGAAAATGGTTCGAAAGCCACTTGTTTATATTTATAATTCTCATCAAACGGAGCAGTATGCACCTTCTTCTATTGCCGAGTATTCTGTGACACCAACTGTATTAGTTGGCAGTTACATTTTAGAAGAAAGGCTTGAACAAAATGGTTTTGAAACATTAGTAGAAGAACGCAGTATTAAAGAAATGTTAAATCAGAATAGTTGGAATTACGCTTATAGTTATCAAGCTTCTAGAGTATATTTAGATGATGTGAAAAATACTCATCCAAGTATTAAATATTATATTGATTTTCATAGAGACTCGCTACCTTATGAAAAGACGACAGTTACTATAAATGATAAAGTTTATGCGAAGTTAATATTTTTAATTGGACTTGAAAATCCTAATTATGAGAAAAACTTGGCATTTACAGAAAAAATAAATAGTCGTTTGAATGAGAAGTACCCGTCTCTTTCTAAAGGGATTTATAAAAAGGGTGGTAAGGGTGTTAATGGTGTATATAATCAAGATAATTCAGAATTTACGATTTTATTAGAAGTGGGTGGTCCCGATAATAAGATTGATGAGGTCTTAAATTCTGTAAATGCTTTTAGTGAGGTATTTAGTGAGGTGATTGCAACAAATGAAGGGTAAAAATATTGTGCGAATTGTGATTGGTACTTTAGGTATTATCTTTTTGGTTGTTTATTTGGGGATGGCTTCTGGTTATTTGGAAGTAGAAAACGAGCGAAAGACAGCACTTACTAAAGAGGCGATGGAAAAGTATGAACAAGATTTGAGAGCTGGTAAAAAGATAGATGTTAATAATTATATTGTAAAAGAAAAAGTATATAGTAATCGTATTTCTAATTTAGTACTTGGAACTTCTTCTATTATTGAAAAGGGATTTAATACTATTATTAATTATTTCTTTAGTGAAGTTGATAAAGCGGTTAATGCGAAATAAAAACATATTTTTTGATTGTTGTTTATGTCGCATCATTGGTACTTTGGCTAAGTTGTTTCTTTGTTATTGATAATTCTCTTGTTTTAATGTATAGTTATTATTAGATAAAGATAGAATGAACACGATATAAAGTATCATCCTTTATGATAAAAGGAAAGGTAGAGCGTTATGAGAGAGAATGTAAGAAAAATTGGTAAGTGTTGGAATAGTTTGGAGAGAAGGAAAAAGATTGGAGTAAGTGTTGGCATTCTTCTAATTACTTTTTTGGCAGTTTTTATTCCGATGTCCCTTGCCGTATTAGAACCTGTAAAAAGTGTAGTCATCACTTCTAGAGAGTTGAGCTATGATGGAAAAGAAGGAGGGGCATACCAGATTACCAAAAGTGGTAAGTGGGTGAGTAAAGGGATTGCCGAGATTACCTTTGATGTGGATACTGTGTTAAAAGCGAGTGATGAAAATAAAGATGTTATTTTTGTTTTAGATGTGTCTGGATCTATGTATGGAGACAAATTAGGCCAGGTAAAACGTGATAGTATTGAATTAATAGATTCTCTACTTTCTGATGATAAGAATAAAGTGGCCTTGATCACTTTTGAAACTAATTCTCAAATCCTATCAGAATTAACCAATGAGAAAGACAAATTGATTGAAACAGTAACTGCTCTTTCGGCTAGAGGGTCTACGAACTATTATCAAGCTTTAGTAAATGTTGATAAGATACTTAAGAATTATACAGCAGAAG
>CAJTXY010000014.1 GCA_910583685.1 uncultured Bacilli bacterium | reverse complement strand
TTAGAAAAGGGAATACAACAAGGTATAGAACAAGGAATTGAGCAAGGAATTGAACGTGGAATTGAGCAAGGAATTGAACGTGGAATTGAACAGGGGATTGAACAAGGAATTGAACAAGGTGAGGAAAAACGAAGTTTGGAAATCGCTAAAAATTTACTAAAAAAAGGGATCGAGAAAAAGACTATTTGTGAGTGTACCAATTTATCCGTTGAAGAACTAAACCATCTAAGAATAGAGTAGGTAAAAATAAGAAAGACTCTAAAATAACGATTAAATAGAGAAATCGTTATTTTTTATTTTGTAAATAAAGAATGTGGGTAAATTAGGAAAAAAGTTGCATTATTTGAATATTTATGTTATAATATGCTGCAATTAAGGGGTTAGGTGTGAATAATATGAAAAAATTACTAATAGTAATTGTTACTTTATTGCTAGCAGCATTGGTAATAATAAATGTATGGCTACTTTTAGAAAGCAAAACTAATAAGGATATGGATCAGATAGGGGTCAATATTGCCTCTAATGAAAATATGATATCAACAGCTTATTTCAAAAGCGACAAGATAGAAAAGGAAGAGTCTGAAGAAAAAATAATAGTAAATAAAGAAGTAGAACTAAGTGAAATAGAAAAAATAAGTATAAAAAGTGATTTTTTAGGTTCAGCAGGAAGACTATATCTACCTACAATTAATTTAAATGTAGGATTAAATTATGCTAGACTGGAATACGATGAAAACTACGATGCACAAGAGATTGTAGATAGAAAAGATAGTGCTGCATATTTTGAACTAGGCGGAAAATATATAATTGCTGACCATAATTATCAGGGATTTAATAAATTAATAAACTTAGAAGTTGGAACAAAAGCCTATATAAAATCAGAAGACAACAAAGTGATAACTTACCAGCTAAATAATAAATTTTTAGGAAAAAACACATCAGAAGACTTAGTGGATACGGCTGGAAATAGTGTTCAAAATATGAAAGGGAGTTTAATAATGTACACATGTTACACCTCCGATGAAGATGTTATTATTACGCTATGGGATAGAATAGACTAAAGGGTATTTGCAAGAAAATACCTTTTTCATTTGAGAAAAATCTACCTCCTCGCTCTTTAATTATTTTATAGTAAACGGAAAGAAAAACAGAAAATTGTATGCTATAATAAGTATAGGAGGGAAAAATATGTTTCAAAAAGAACAGGTAGAAGAATTCATAAATATTTTAATGTCAACAGGAGCTGATTTTGCTGAAGTGTTTGAAGAAGATAGTGAACTATGTGACTGGTGTCTTTTAGATAGTAAGATCAACAATATTGAAACAAGTAATAATAAAGGGGTGGGATTTAGAATCGTAAAAGAATTAAAAACAACGTATGCAAGTATCTCAAACCCAACCTATGAAGAAGCAGTAAAACTATGTCAAAAGCTTTCCAAAAACTACTCTGAGTCATCAAGGAAAAAAGTAGTGCTAGAAAAGAAAATAGTAAAAGATATCATCCCTATAAAAATTCCCTTTGATAAATACAAAGCGGAAGATAAGATAAAAATTTTAAAAAAAATGGATCAAGTCGCTCGAAAGGAAAGCAAATATATTTATCAAGTCGATGCTAGAATTATGGAAACAAAAGGTGAAATCACAATCGCCAACTCGAATGGTTTATATGTAGAAACAAAAAAGAACAATATAAGATTATATTGTAGTAGTAATGCCAAGAAAGGTGAAAACTTAACATCTAATTTTGTACGCTATGATAAAAGTATGGGCTATGAAATTTTAGAAGAAGTAACTCCAGAAGAAATTGCTAAAAAAAGTGCGATAGGAGCAGTTGAAAAATTATCTGCAATCTATATAAAGGGAGGCTATATGCCAGCAATTATTACAAACGGTTTTGGAGCACTTTTAATCCACGAAGCCTGCGGGCACGGGTTAGAGGCAACAGCAGTCGCACCAGGAGTCAGTGTTTTTTCTAATTTAATAGGAAAAAAAGTGGCATCTTCAAAAGTAACACTAGTAGATGATCCTACAATTCCAAATGAATTCGGAAGTTATACAGTAGATGATGAAGGAAACCCTTCCCAGAAGCATATTTTAATTACCAAAGGTATTTTAAAGGACTATTTAGTAGACTATATAAATGGTCTAAAAATGAATCATCCAGGAAACCATTGTGGAAGACGCCAAAATTATAAGCATATACCAACCTCTCGAATGAGTAATACTTATATTGAAGCAGGAACTGATAAAATCGATGATATGATAAAAAGTATCGATTATGGAATTTATGCTACTAGTATCAACAGTGGAAGTGTTCAAAGTACAACAGGAAATTTTAATTTTTCAGTAGATAATGGTTTCTTAATTGAAAAGGGAAAACTGACAAAAAGGATCAAGAGAGTAAGTTTAATTGGTAATAGTAAGGAACTACTTCAAAATATAGAAATGGTCAGTGACGATTTAAAATTAGAAGGAGGTTATTGTGGTAGTAAAAGTGGAATTATTCCAATAACAGCAGGACAACCAACTGTAAAGGTTTCAAGTATTTTAGTAGGGGGAATGGATCAATGAGAGAAGAAGAATTTATAAAACAAGCAGAAAAAACGGGAATAGATAACATTCAAATAACAAAAACACTAGTAAAAGAAGAAAGTGTAAATTACTTAAATGAAAAAAAAGAAGCCAATCTCTTGCAGTCGACCTCATATCAAATAAAAGCGGAAAAAAATAAAAGAACAGTAATGATCAAAAGTGAGTATCTAGATCAAAGTATAATGGATAAAATCTGGATAAAGCTAAAATATATAGAGACAGCAAATGAAAACGACTATTTATCAGATACCAAAAATAATAATAAAGTAGAAAACCTAACAGAAATTAATATCAAGGAAATACTGCCAAAGCTAGAGGGGATTCTATCACGTAAAAATCAACATAAAAAGATCAATAAAATAGAATTAAATTACAGAGAACAGCAAAGACAAATCCGCATTATAAATAATAAGGGAGTAGATATATCTACAAATAGTCATCTTAACATCTTTTACTGTGATGTAGTCTCTACTGAAGCTGAAAACAGTGTAATGGCCCACGAAAGAGTAGTAGCCTCTACTGAAAATATTGACTTTGAAAAAGTAGTGACCTCTTTAATCAACGAGACCCAAATTAGATTAAATGAACAAGAGGTGAAATCAGGAAAATACCGGGTAATATTTCAAAATAAAATAGCAGGTGATCTGATAGATGAGATCAAAATAGCCCTAAATGCTGACCAAGTTCAAAAGGGAGGCTCTTTATATAAAGATAAAATAGGAACCAAAATAGCCTCATCTATTTTAAATATTGTAGAAGATCCAACAAATAAGAATTACCCAGGTTATACCTTATTTGATAATGAAGGGACAAGAACTTATAAAAAAGATGTAATTCGAAATGGGATCCTAAAAACCTATTTCCACAATAATAAAACAGCAATGAAAGAAAAAAGACAATCAACAGGAAATGAATATGGTGGTATTGGAACAAAAAATCTTTATGTAGAAAAAGGAGATAAAAACCTAGAAGAACTAATAAAAGAAATGTCTACAGGAATTGTAATTACCTCTTTTATGTGTGGACAAAATTCTATTGAACTAGAAACTGGATCAATATCACTGCAAATCTTTGGTTATTTAGTTGAAAACGGAAAAATCATAGGAGGAATAAAACCTGTTATTTTGACAACAACTTTTGATGAACTTTTAAACAAACTATTAGCAGTAGGAAACGATTTGACTTTCGTAAATACTTTTGCCGCGAGTCCATCGCTCTTGTTTGATTCCTTAAGTATTGCAGGCGAATAAAAAAGTAAATATTTAAAAGAAAAAGATTTATAGAAATAGGCAAAAAGGCCTATCTTTTTTTGTTGAAATATCTTATAATAAAATAAGAATAGGAGGGAGTAAATGTTAGTATATGTAATAAGTAAACAAAAACTGATAAATTTTACACTGCCTTCTAAAATCTATGGAAACTATTGGATTAGAGATCTCGATGATAATGGGGAAGAAAAAAATATTATAAACATTAGTGAGTATAATGGTAAATGGGCAGCATTTAGTAATAAATCAGTAAAAATAATAATAAATAATGAAGCAGTTCGCTCGGCAATACTAGAAGAATATCAATTTTTATTTTTAAAAGTAAAGGATGAACCTGGTTTTATTGTTCTATACACCTGTCCTGTAAATGATAAAACAATGAGAAAACTAGCAGTAAGAAATGACTTGGAAATTCAAATTGGCTCTAGTACTGAAAACACTATTTTTTGTCAAAATGGTTTAATATCAAAACAACATCTCCATCTAACTTATCAAAAGAAAGTTTGGCTATTGGAAGACTTAAAAAGTCAATATGGTACTTTTGTAAATAATAAGAAAGTAGCAGGAATCACAAGATTGAATCATGGCGATGTTATCTTCGTGATGGGCTTAAAAATAATTGTGTTAGGAGATTCTATTTATATCAATAATCCTCTAAATAGTATGAGATATAATGAAAATATACTCTACCCTGTACTAGAAGAAAAAAGAAAACCGCTCTTAGAATATGAAGATGAAAAAGAAATAGTCCTATATAATGAAAATGACTATTTTATTCGTTCCCCTAGATTTATAGAAAAAATAGAGGAAGAAATTTTTCGGGTAGAAGCTCACCCAAGTATTGAAGAGGAGGAGACAACACCACTTTTATTAACAATTGGTCCAATGATTACTATGGGATCCACCTCATTTGTAATGCTTTTAGTAGCCTTTATGTCAATGCAACAAGGACAAAGAGAATTTATAAGCATTTTACCAACTTTGGCTATTTCTATCTCAATGATGGCAGGAACTTTAATATGGCCAACTCTTAATCGTTCTTTTTCCAAAAAGCAACGACAGAAAAAAATTGCCAAAATTAATAAAAAATATGGAGAATACCTCATCAAAAAGGAGCAGGAGTTAAAACAGATTCTATCAAAGCAAAAACAAATTCTTCTATCTCGTAATATTTCACCCGTAGAGTGTTACAATCTAATTGCCAACAGAGGAAAAAGTTTATGGGAACGCCAAATAAACCAAGAAGACTTTTTAAAAGTCAGATTAGGCCTAGGAAAAACTCCTGCAAAAGTAAAGTTTGACTATCCTAAAGAACATTTTAGCTTAGAAGAAGACAACCTAGATGAAAAAATGCGATTGATAGTAGAAAACAACAAAGAAATTGAAGGAGTTCCTATTACAGAATCATTAACTGAAAAAAATATTTTGGCAATAACAGGAAAATATGAGTATATAAAACCATATCTTGATATTCTACTGCTACAGATGATCGCTCTTCATAGTTATGACGAATTAAAAATTGTTGTATTTACAAATGAAACTAGAAGTGGCAATTGGAATTATATGCATAGACTTCCTCATGCATTTAGTGATAAAAAAGATATTCGTTTTTTGGCAACGAACTTTGATGAAGGTAGAGAACTATCAACCTATTTGCAAAAAGTTTTAATGGCAAGAAAAGAATTATACGAAAAAAGCAATGGTATGAAAGATCAATTTTATAAAAACTTTGATAATTATTATATGATCATAACGGATGATTATAAAATGATAAAAGAGTACCCCATTATCCAAGACATTTTAGAAATGGATAAAAATTTAGGCTTTAGCATACTAATATTAAATTCAACCCTTGTAAATTTACCAACCCAATGTAAAGCTTTCATTAGCCTCGATGACTTCCAACAGGGTGGAATATTTGAAAATGAACTAAAAGAAGAAAAACAGAATAATTTTATAATTGAAAAAGTAGACCAAATAGATCTAGATTATTGTAGTCTTCGACTTTCTAATATTCCAATTAAAAACAAAAACGAGACATACATTATGCCAAAAGCGTTAGGTTTTCTAGAAATGTATAATGTGGGAAAAATAGAACAACTGAATCCATTAGAAAGATGGCAGGTAAATAATCCAACAATAAGTTTAGCAGTTCCTATAGGCCTTGATATGAATGGAAAAGATTTCAAATTGGATTTACACGAAAAAGAAGAAGGGCCTCATGGTCTCATCGCTGGTATGACAGGTTCTGGAAAAAGTGAGTTTATTATTACTTATATTTTATCGATGGCAATTAATTTTCATCCATCAGAAGTAGAATTTGTTTTAATTGATTATAAAGGTGGAGGATTAGTAGGTGCTTTTGAAAATAAAGAAACAGGCCTAAGACTCCCTCATCTAGCAGGAACCATTACAAACTTAGACACTGCAGAGATTAATAGAGCCCTAGCATCGATTGAAAGCGAATTAAAAAGAAGACAAGCCTTATTTAATCAAGCAAGAGATAGATTAGGGGAAGGTACAATTGATATTTATAAATACCAGAAATTTTATCGAGAAAAACTATTGGATACCCCTGTTTCTCATTTGTTCATTATCTCTGATGAGTTTGCTGAATTGAAAAGCCAACAACCAGAATTTATGGATCAATTAATATCAACAGCACGTATTGGGCGTAGTTTAGGAGTGCACTTAATACTTGCAACCCAAAAACCAAGTGGAATTGTAAATGATCAAATTTGGTCAAATTCTAGATTTAGAGTTTGTCTAAAAGTACAGGAGGCAGCTGATTCCAATGAAGTAATTAAAAGACCAGATGCTGCTGATCTTAAGGAAGTAGGAAGATTTTATTTACAAGTTGGTTATAATGAACTCTTTGCAATGGGACAAGCTGCTTGGGCAGGATCTCCTTACATTCCAGAGGATAAAGTCTATCATGAAGTAGATGACAGTATTGTATTTATCAATAATGTAGGAAGAAGTATTAAAGTAGTAGATACACCAAAACAAGAAGCACATATGATACAAGGAGAACAATTACCAAACATTGTAAAATATTTATCTAATATAGCCGAAAAAGAAAAAATTAAAGTACACGAGCTATGGTTAGAAAAATTAAAAGATATTATCTACATAGATCAGTTAAAAACAAAATACAAATTTACAAGAACTCCATTTTCTCTACAAGCAATATTAGGTGAGTATGATAATCCAAAAGCTCAGGAGCAAGGCTTACTTACTCTTGATTTAGCTAAAAAGGGAAATGCCATCATCTATAGTATGAATGAGAAGAATACAATCATCAACGCAATTATATATTCACTTATTACTAACTATACAACAAAAGAGCTAAATATTTATATTATGGACTTCGACTCAGAAACATTAAAAATTTATAGAAAAAGTCCTCAAGTAGGGGATGTAGTCTTTGCCTCAGAAAAAGAAAAAGTGGAAAAATTATTAAAAATGCTAACAGAAGAAATCGAAAAAAGAAAAAAACTATTTCAAGACTATAATGGTAGTTATGATTTCTATATTAAAAATTCAAATAAACAACTACCAGGAATTGTCTTTATTTTAGCAGGATATGAAAACTTTAAGGAAAATTACGAAGAGAAGGATTTGACATTGGCCAAAATAACAAGAGATGGTTCTAAATATGGTATTTATTCAATTGTAACAGCGATTACAGATCGAGCACTACGCTTAAGTATGCGTTCTAATTTTCCAACAATTATTCCCCTAAAGTTAAGTGCCCCAATTGAGTATAATATGTTACTAGGAAAAAAAGCACCAATGATTTCAGATATAGCAGGTAGAGGAGTTGCCCTTGTAAAAGAAGAAGCATATGAGTTTCAGACTGCATCTATTTATGAAAGTGATAAACTAGGAGAATATTTAAGGGCAGTATGTGATTCTCTAACTGCTTCTATAAAGGAAAAAGCACCTCCAATTCCTGTATTAAAGGAGATAATAACACTACAAGATTTAGCACCAAACCTAACAGATATAAAAAGTATTCCAATTGGAATAGAAGAAGAAAGTCTAGAAATTGCAACTTTCGACTTTACACAGTACTTAATGAATTTAGTAAATTCGGATGATTTAGAAATGTTAACTCTTTTTGGAAAGCTTATAATGAAAGAAATCGATTCCCTAACAGGAACAACCCTAATATTGGCAGATTTAAAATCATCCTATCGAAGGGAAGACTTCAGCTCTAGTATTTACCTAACAGAAAAAGATAACATTATGAGCGAAGTAGAAAAACACACAATAGACAATACGAAGAACTTTATTGTAGTAATTAATGGAGTAGATAGATGGATGAAACAACTACTTCCAGAAGATAAAAATAATTTTATGAATAGCCTTTCAAAGATCTCAACACGAAACAACTGCAATTTCATTTTACTAGATCGCTTAATGGACATCAAAGGTTATGCCTATGAAAATTGGTTCCGTACTTTTGTGGGCCTTGACTCTGGCATTTGGCTGGGAAGAGGAATCAACAATAGTACAGTGCATAATTTAATAACACCACTTAGAACTCTAAGTTTCCCACTGCCCCCTAACTTTGGTTATGTAATGAAAAAAGGCGTGGCAACAAGAATTAAAATAGTGGAAAAGGAGAACGAAGATGGAGAATAAAGTACTAGTAGAATTATACGTTCCAACGATTGAGAAGAGCTATGAGGTATTTTTACCAATTGGAAAAAGAATAGGAGAAATTGTTTTACTAATTAGTAAAGCTTTAGAAGATATTGGAGGAGGCTATTATATAGTTACCAATCAAGAAAGACTGTATAGTCGTATTACAGGGAAAGCATATGAGGAAAATGGAGTATTAAAAAATACAGATATTAGAAACGGAAGTCAGTTAATATTGATGTAAAATAATGTCAATAATTAGGAAATGACTTCCTTTTATATAAAAGATAGTTTATAGTTAAAATAGAAAAAGACAATAAGGAGGTGCCCTATGGCAGGTACATATAGTGATAATTTAGAGTTTAACTCAGAGCAGTTAATGGCCCAAATCAAAATATTGGAAAGTGTTCGTGATATGATGATAGCATCAAAAACAAAGTATATTGATTATATTACAACACAATTAATGCCAAATTGGACAACAGAAGCAGGTAAAAAAACAACAGATGAATTAATCAATTTCGCAGAAGTTGATATTCAAAGTTTTATTGCTTATTTAGATGAGAGAATTTCAAATCTAACAGTTGCACAAGCAAGAACAGTTCAAATTGATCAAGCATAAAAGGAGGAGAAAGAATGGATAATAAAAATGTATCAACGATAGGAATTGGAGAAGGAATTGACTATCTTGAAAAGGAATTTATTGCAAAATTAGATGAAAATGTAGATGAGATTATGGCAACATATGGGAGTCTAGAATCACAAGGAATTTTAAGCAGTGCCAATATTAATAATATTACAGAAGGAATCAAATCGAGAGTAAACACATTACAATCAAATTTTGATACACTTGCACAAAGTTTGAAAAATGGAATGTTCCAATCTTCTGATGAGATTATGGCACATCGTTCAGAAATTGAAAATCAAATGAATCAAGGAGCATAAAATAATACATTAAGTATTATTTTTGTTTATAAGGAGGAGCTATGAGTCAAGTATCAACAGCCCAGGTGGAAGAAGCCGTAAGGGCACTAAAGGATGCTCAGGCATCATTACCAGCAGCTGGTAGTTTTTCAAAAAAGGCAGATATGTTGGTTTCTATTATAGATATTTTAAGAGAATGTTGGAATACAACAAGTGGAAAAAGTGAACAAGAAAGACTACAACAAATTGTAAATTCTGACTTGAACATAAAAGAGATAGAAGAAAAGATAGAAGTAGCAAAAAGTAAGGATATATCTTATACACAAAGAACAGAAGAAGAAGTTTTTTTAAGTTCTGATTATAAAGATATGATATTAAGATAGGGGTGTGACAATGGGAAATAACGTAAGTACAAATGCCTTAACTGGTTTAGCAGGCGAAATTCAAAATGCAGTCAATCAATTAAAGCAAGAAGTAGCTGTAGTAAGGGAATCTACTGCAAGTATAAAGGCCCAATGCGAAACATTAAACAGTTATAACAATCAACAAGTGACAGGATCAGCCCGAACAGAAAAGAAATATAAAAAAGGCAGAAATGACAAAACCGTATTAGACAAAACAATTGTCCGTAGAGAAAGATGGGAAATTACTGGTCAAGAGGAAATACTAGGTGATTGTAACAATATAGAAAATGAACTAGCAAGCTTAGAAGATAGTCTAGCTTTATTAACATCTGAGGCAACTAATATAGAATTAGTTTCAGAAGTAATTGAGTCCTATATTCAGTCAATCCAAACAGAATTAGGAGAAAATATAGACTCAAAAGTTTTGAATAGTGCTTTCGCTACTTTAGGGGCAAGTATCGCTTATAATGCAGCAGATGCAGCAAACGGTAACTACATCAGTAAAGATAAAATATTAGATGAATATTGGAACTCCTCTGTATTAAGATTTGAACGCCAAGCAAATGGAAGCTACTTAATTTATAAAAAGGAAGAAAATGGAACAGAAGTAGCTATGGGATTTACTTCGGCTCTAACGGCTACCACCTATTTAACGCAAATAAAACAGTCTACAACTGGTGGATCAAGACAACAAACTACAAAAGATGTTCCAAAAGAAGTAGAAAATCCTACTCCTCCAAAAAATACGAAAACTACAGTATTAGGAGAAGTAGACCTTGATGAGGCAGAAGCAAGAAAGAAGGAAGTTTTTGAAACATTAGCACCAGGTGGAGATTATGAGAAAGTAAAACAAAATAGTGAACAAGAGCGGCAAAGAGTAGAAGAGTTATTGATGCCTAACAAAAAACCTGCCTCAAAGCAACAGGCAGAGAAGGTAATAATATCATCAAAAGTAGATCCAAACGCAACCTCAACAGTAATAAATCAATCGTCAAAGGACATAAATAAAACAATGGAACAGGTAAAAAATAATCCAGTAGGTTCAAGTGTTGAACAAACAGCCAGTACACTAGGAGCGGGAACTTCAGGAAAATTTGGAAGTGATATAAGCATCCCGGCAGAAGAAGTCCAAAAAGAAATACCAAAAACAGATACAGCAGATGCAGGAATTTTAGGAACTTTTAATGGTAGTAACAAAACAAGCCTTAATTTAAATGAAATCAATAATCAAGCACTGAACAATAATAAGTAAATAAAAATTTCTTATCATATTATCACCTTATAAAATATATACTGTTAGTGATAAGGTGTGATGTGATGAAAAACAAAAACAATTTTATAATTGGTGCCATAATTGGTATTCTAGTTCTCTCTGGTTTTACTTTTCTGTTTACTCACAATTTTAAAGAAAAAAAGATAAAGACAAAGCAAATTACAGCAACAGTAATGGCAATGGATGAAGGAAGTATTACCATTCAGGATGATAATCAAGTAATTTACACATTTCTAGGAGAAAATATTAAAGCAGAAACAGGAGACTCTATTAATATCGAATATAGTGGGAAATTAGATAAGAATAAAGATGTGCAAGATAGCGAAATTATTAAATATACAACAAGTACAGTATCACTCGACGATAATGGGATTCCAACAGCATGGCTAGATAATGGTATTTTTAGTAATTATTATATTTTAGCAAATAACAAATTAAAGACATTGTCACTTGACGAAAAAATTGCCCAACTTTTACTAGTGCGTTATCCTGTCAATGCCAAAGAAGTCCAAAAAAAGTATCAATTTGGCGGGTATGTATTTTTTGAAAAGGATTTTAAAGATAAAACAGAACAAGAAGTAAAAGAGATGATAAAGTCAATTCAAGAAATATCAAAAATTCCTCTTTTAACAGCAGTAGATGAAGAGGGCGGAAAAGTAGTCAGAATTAGTAGTAATAAAAATCTAGTAGATGAACCGTTTAAATCTTCTAAAGAATTATATAAAGAAGGAGGATTTGAACGAATTAAGCAGGATACAATTGAAAAAAGTAAAATATTAAATAACTTAGGGTTAAATGTAAATTTAGCACCAGTTGTTGATGTCTCTACAAATACAAGTGATTATATGTACCCTAGAGCACTAGGAGAAAATACAGAATTAACATCAACTTATGCAGAAACGGTTATAGATGCGAGTAAAAAGACAGGGGTATCTTACACGTTAAAACATTTTCCTGGGTATGGAAATAATAAAGATACACACCAAGGAGCTGTAACAGATAATAGAACCTATGATGATATTCTAAAAAATGATATTCCTCCATTTGAAGCAGGAATCAAAAAGGAAGCAGAAGCAGTCCTTGTAAGTCATAATACAGTAACAAGTATTGATAAGGATAATCCGGCATCTCTTTCTCCAAGTGTTCATAACCTACTTAGAAATAAACTAGGATTTACTGGCATAATTATGACCGATGATCTTGATATGGGAGCAACTTCATCTATTGATAATGCAGTGGTAAAAGCACTCCTTGCTGGAAATGATATAGTAATTACAACAGATTATGAGGAAGATATGCGAGCTATTAAAAATGCTGTTTATAACAATACAATTGATGAAAATTTAATTGATAAACTGGCATTCCGTGTTCTTGCTTGGAAGTATTACAAGGGATTAATGTTTGAAAATCATAAATAAAAGGGGAACTTCCCCATTTTTTTGTACATAAGGAATTTTCTCATTTTGAAAAAAAGTATTGACAAAAAAATGTGTTTTTAATAAAATGTTAGTAACAAGTGAAAAACTTGTTATAAATTTATTGAATGTTTTTAACAAAATGATAAAAACAAGGAGGTATAAAAATGAGGGAATATAAATCAGAAGAAGAATTTTTAAAGGATTATGATTCGAGTAAATTTGAGAAATTATCTATGACAACTGATATACTAGTGTTTAGCGTATCTGATGAAATACAAGAAAACTATCGTAAGTTAAATAAGAAACACTTTAGTATTCTTTTAGTTAAAAGAAATGATTATCCATTTAAAGGTAAGTGGTGTTTACCTGGTGGATTTATAAAGATAGATGAAGATATAGAAGATTCGGCTAAAAGAATTCTTGCTAATGAAACAAATCTTCATAATATTTATTTAGAGCAATTATATACATTTGGAAATCCTAACAGAGACCCAAGGATGAGAGTTGTTTCTACTTCATATATGGCACTAATAGATAAAAACAAATTGAATGAAAAAATATCTGAGTCTTCTTCATGGTTTAATGTTAATCTTTTAGAGGATAATGAATTTATTGATATAACACTAAATAATGGTCGTGAAACAATTAAACTTAAAATTAAAAAAGTATTAAAAGAAAAAACCACCAATAGATATCAATATGAAGTATTAAAGAATGATAGATTGGCCTTTGATCACCCATTAGTAATTATAAGTGGAATATCACGATTAAAAAATAAATTAGAATATACAGATATTGTATTTAATATGATGCCAAAGTATTTTACTTTAGGAGAATTACAACAAGTATACGAAGTGATATTAGGAAAAAAATTACTAGACCCAGCATTTAGAAGAATAATTGCGAACAAGGTTGAAAAAACTTCTAAAATTAAAACTGGTGGAGGACATAGACCATCGGTATTATTTAAATATAAAGAGAGTGATAAAAAATGATAAAGGACAAAGTCAATATACAAAAGATAGTGAATAACCTAGTCTTGGGGGAGGGAATATTATGTTTAGAAAAGAAATAAAAACTAATGAATTTATTCATATTATGGTTACAAATAGATGTAACAGGCGTTGTCCGTTTTGTTTTGATGAAAATAGAAAATTCGGTAAGGATATTACAAGAGAAAATTTTATAAAAATAATGGAGATTGCAAAAGAAAAAAATGTAAAAGAAGTTTGTATTTTGGGCGGAGAACCACTTTTGCATCCGGATATAGTTTGGATATGTAAAACTTGTAAGGAATATGGATTTAAGACGGTAATAACTACAAATTATGCAAAGCCTGATGTATTAAAAGAATGTGATAAATATTTAGATAGTATAAATATTTCATATTACAATCAAAAAGAATTGCCAGAACAGAAAGATTATACCGCCGATATATCACTGTCAGCTTTAATGTATAAAGGGAGGTTAGACAATAAAAAGAGTTTAGATGAATTTATTGATAAATATAAAGATAAGTTTCATTTAAGACTTGCAACTCTAGAACCTACCCCAAGATTTCCTAATGAATTATGTGATATATCAGATTTTTTAAATACATTAGAATATGATGAAAAAATAAGCTTATTTGGACAAATAGAGGCAGATATATATAGGGGCGTTACTATCAAAAGACACGATATATCACTTCCTAAATTTGAACAGCCTTTTTCATTCAATGGTCATGTTAATGGGGATTATGATAGATCCTGGACAGATAGATATCAAACAGAAGAAAGAGGAGAAATTGAGTACTCTTCCCCAATAGGAAATATTAGAACTTATGAAGAGTATGATGCACTTGCTAAAAAGTTACATAAGATATATATTTATGATCAAGGCGATTATGTCATAGGAGTTCTATTTAATAAATCTACAAATAAATATATTATGATTAATCAATATAGATATGGAATAGACAAATATAATACTGAATTCCCAGGTGGAAGCAAAAACTATTTAGAAGATTCTTATGATGCCTGGATAAGAGAAGTAAAAGAAGAAACTGGGTATCATATTAAAAAAGATAATGTTAAATTATTGGGTTCTTATTACCAAAATGTTGGAAATAGTAAAGGTAAAGTTTACATATTTTATGGTGAAACTTATAATGAAGAATTAAAAAAACAACAGTTAGATGAATTTGAACATATAAAGATAGTAGAAATGACCTCTTTAGAAATAGAAAAGCATATAGCAAATAATTCTTATCTGTTAACTCAATATGTTTATTTAAAATATAAAGGAATCAATTATGAATAAAAACTATTTAACTATTTTAGATAAATTAAAAAATAAGAGCCAAAAATCATTATCGGATGAGAACCTACTATGGATTTGTAGTATGATAGAAAAATATAAACCTAAAAGGATCCTAGAAATAGGAGTATCTACTGGTGGTTCAACCGCAGTATATTTAAATTGTATAAAAAAACTTGGATTAGAAACTGAATTAGTAAGTGTAGATTCAGAAATTATAGCATACTACAAAGATGGTAAACCAAATATTGGTGCAGAGGTTTATGATTTATCACATTATTTGAATTTAAAAAATTTCAAATTAATAAAAGGGAAGTATATCCCAGAAATAGTAGATAATATTGGCATATTTGATATGATAATAATGGATACTGTTCATTTCGTACCAGGAGAAGTATTAGACTTTTTATGCCTAAAAAATAATCTTCATAAAGACACTATTATTATATTAGATGATATTAATATTGAAAGCAGATATCCAGATTTGTATGAACAAAATTTGAATAGTACTTCTTCTAATGCAATGATACTATCTTCTTTAAATGGGAAACTCTTATTGCCTAATGAAATATTTCCAGATATTGGTGGTATTCGATTAAAAGAAACCAGTTTTGATGAAAATAAGATATTGCTATGTTTATGTCATAAATGGAATTCAGATATATTAGAGTTTAAAGATAAATATTTTAATAAAATTAAAGAAATATATGGAATAAAATTTTTAAGAAAGCTAGAAATTATATATGATAAATATAAATATTCCAACTTTAATTCAAAAGAGGAGAAATAATTTTATGAAAAGAACATTAATGAATAAATTTAAGATAGAATTTAAATCTTTAAGTAAATTTGATATAGTATGGTTAATTATATGTACAGTAGCTATAACTATTATATCAATAAATACCAATAACAGCCTTATTGCAATTATTGCCTCTATTATGGGAATTATTTATGTAATATTAAATGGTTGTAGATTATCAAGTGCCTTTCTATTTGGAATAGTAAATACTTTATTATATGGTATAGTTTCCTATCAAAATGGTTTATATGGAGATTTTATGATGAATGTATTTTACTCCTTTCCATGTTGTATAATTGGGTTAATAATGTGGATTAAAGTATCTAAAAATAATCCTACAACAAAAATATTATCCTTTACTTATAAGGAAAGGTTCATATTTACATCGTTAATAGTATTTGCCATATTTGTATTTGGTTTCATATTGAATATTATGAAAGATACTCAACCATATTTGGATGCAACTACAACCATACTGAGTATAAGTGCATATATATGTTTAATTATGAGAAAAAAAGAAATGTGGTACTTATTTAATTTTTCAAATATTCTGTCAATAATAATGTGGGCCAAAAACTATAGTACGAGTAATGCCAATATTGCTGTATTATTTATGTATATTATATATACGTTAAACTCTTTATTAAACACTTATAGGTGGGAAGTTGCATCAAAAAAGTATTTAGAAATCGATATATTATTATACAGAGGTAATGCGGATTATAAATGGATAAAGAAAATATTGGATTCAAGAGATAATATAAAAATTAATATATATTTGTATAACGAGAATCAAATAATTAATGATAAAAGAGTAAATATATTAAAAATTCCAGATAATGTCAAAACTTATGGCGGAGCCTATAATTATATTCTGTCAAAAGCAAAATGCAAATACTTTATGCTATTAGATAATCTAGACTATTTAGATGTGCCTTTATTTAATGAAAATATAACTTTGGAATTATTAAAGAATAATTATGATATGATTAAAACTAATAAATTTTATGTAAAAGAAGAAGATAAAACAACAATAAAAACAGACTTATATGAAGGATCAAATTTAGAAATAGAAAATAAAATAATGAATACTTTAATTGTTCCATATTTCTTTGGTGGAAGAATCTATAATACTAAATTTATACAAAGGAATAAAATAGCATTTAATGATACAGATATGTATAATGACATATATCCAAATATATTGTTAGCAAGAAATATAAATGTTAATAAACTATTAATAATAAATGTGCCCTTTTATACTAGAATGACCTTAAGATGGGAACCAATCAGTTATAAATTCAGTGACTTAGAAGAAATGATTAAATCATTAATTAATATTAATGTAGATGAAGATCTGTTATTGAAAAGATTAGCTAATGCATATAATTATTCAGTAAATATTAGAGGATGTAAGAGTCAATATTTTTTTGATACGATTAAAGATTTCTATAATATAGAGGACTTTAAAAAATTATTAAAGGAAAATAAAGTGGAGAACTAAAAGTACAAATCAATCTATTGAAGTCCTTATATAATAATGAAGATTTTTGGTTAATAAAAAACTATGATCCAATTATTTGGAAGAACAATATATAATATATGACTGCTCTAAAAAAATCTGTAAAGAAAAAGATTTAAGTAAAGATGCAACTACCGAGAAAATATCGGTAGTTCAAAAAGAAATAGAAATGTTAAAAGAAAGATTGGCTTTTATAGTGTTTAAATGCAATTATGGCAGTTGGTTGTCGTGTTAATTAAAAAAAGCTATTAATTTTAGGATATGGGCAACAAATACTTTAAAAGAGTATATTAAGAAAGGTACTGTTTTAAATTCTGGATTGTTAAAAAATGGACCTAAATTTGATAAAGATTACTTTGATAAATTATTAGTTAAAATTAAAGAAAAAAGAGTCATCTTAAGGAATTTTCAAAAGACAACTCTTTTATTTTTTAAATAATTGATCAAGTTTAGAAATAGAAAAGTACATAAGATAAGAAAGTAAGCCCAGTAAAAATACTGCAGTAATCACAAGATTAATATTAAATACTTGAGATCCATACATAATTAAGTACCCAAGCCCTTGCTTAGAAACCAAAAGCTCTCCCATAATAACACCAATTAAAGACATACTAATATTGATCTTCAGAGCATTAATCAAAGTACTATAATTACTAGGAATAATCACTTTCAAAAATATCTGCCTTCTCGTTGCACCAAAAGACTCAAGTAAGCGAATATAGTTTTCCTCTGTTTCCATAAATCCATTGTAAATATTAATAATAGTAATAAAAGTAGAAATAAGAAGTGCCATAAAGATAATAGAATGAATACTAGCACCTACCCAGATAATAATTAAAGGTCCAAGTGCCACTTTTGGTAGGGAATTTAAAATAGTAAGATATGGATCTAAAATTTTAGCAAGTCGCCTACTAGACCAAAGTAGGGTAGCAATAACAAAACCTAGTAGAGTAGCAATTAGAAAACTAAGAATTGTTTCATAGGTTGTAATCCAAATATGTGTAAATAATGTTCCCTCTTGAAATAGAGAAATGGCAGTTTTTACCACATCACTTGGAGAAGATAGTAAAAAAGTGTTGATAATTCCGAGCCTCGCTACAAGCTCCCAAATCAATAAGAATAAAACAATAATCATAATCTGGACTAGTAGAATAAATCTTCTTTCATAGCGATGCTTCTTTAAAAACTTAATATGCTCTGCACTATAGGTGGACATCTAAATCCCTCCAAATCTTATCATAATACTCTGAAAACTCAGGACATTTGCGATTGTGAATAGGAGTAGACTTATCTTTCATTGTAACAGTATAAACCTTTTTAACAGTAGAAGGCCTCTTCGTCAAAACAATGATTCGATCGGCCATAGAAATTGCTTCTGCTAAATCATGAGTAATCATAATAGCGGTTTTTCCTTCGCTTTTAATAATATGATATAAGTCATCAGATAAAGCAAGTCTAGTCTGATAGTCAAGCGCAGAAAGTGCTTCATCTAACAGTAAGATATCAGGCTTAATAGCAAGAGTTCGAATAAGAGCAACCCGCTGTCTCATTCCACCAGATAACGAACCAGGATATTTATCCATAAATTCCTCTAACCCATAAGTTTTAAGTAAAGAAATGACATATTCACGTGATTTTTCAGTTAATGAATTTGTAATTTCAAGCCCTAAAAGGCAATTATCTAAAATCGTTCGCCATGGAAATAAAGAATCCTTTTGTAGCATATAACCGAGAATAATGTTTTCTTTATTAAATTTGATGGAACCACTTGATTTATCCTCTAAACCGGAAAGAATGGAAAGTATAGTTGACTTTCCACATCCGCTAGGACCAACAATTGCTAAGAATTCTTGCTCATATACATCAAAACTAACGTCACGAACAGCAAGCATCTCTCCACTTAAATCCTGATAATTTTTAGCTAAATGTGAAATCTCTAAAATCTTATTTTTCATAAATTAACTTACTATAATCTACTTGTTCCTTAAGTTCGCCACTAGCTTTCATAATCTTTTGTAAATGATAGAATGATTCTTCACTAAAACTTGTAGTTTTTGGCCATGTATCAGCCTCACGGTAACGTTTTACCACGTTTTCTAAATCATTTAGAGAAGTATCCGGAAATTGTTTTAGGATTGTTTTTGCTACATCCTTATCGCTATGTTCATGCACATAGTCAAGACCCTTTTGAATTGCTCTAGTAAATTTCTCTATAATTTCTGGATTTTTTTCTAGATAACTAATTCTAGCACTATAAGAGGTATAAGGAACAACACCACCAAGTTCTCCAATAGATGCTACTACATACCCAAGCTCTTGTTTTTCAATTTGTAATGCATTAGGTTCTCTTAGTGCAAGAATAAGAAGTTGCTAATATTGTTCAAAATAAATTCCCGTATAAAACACTGCTAAGTTCTAGGAAAACTAGAACTTTTTTAGTATAATTTATATAGAGGTGGCTAACTATGATAGATTTATTTTATGAATATACTGAAGATAATTTACGCCTGCAGGGAACATACTTTGATTCATGTAAACTAGATTGTTGTGTTTTATTTATTCATGGGCAAGCACAAAGTATTGTAGATAACTATTTTGCCTATGTTTTAGGAAAACATCTTTCTAATAATGGAATCAGTTTTTTATATAGCCATAATCGTGGTTACTCTTATATAAACTGTATGAGTAAAAAAGATGGTAGTTTAGAAATAAATGGAGCTACTTTTGAAATGTTTGAAGATTGTTTAAAAGATATTGAAGTTTGGATAAAAAAAGTAAAAAGATTAGGATACAGAAAAATTATTTTAATGGGACATAGTTTGGGATGTAACAAAGCGTTATATTATTTATCAAAAAGCAAAGATGATGTACAAGGTCTTATTTTAGCTTCTGCACCAGATATGGTTGGTATTACAAAAAAGGAAGAAAGCAAGTTTGATAATTTATTAAGTGAAGCAGAAAGCAATGTAAAAAATAATAATCCTAGAAAGTTACTAAATACATTAATTGGTGGAACTGATTATATAAGTTCTGCCACTTTTATAAGTGAATCTTTAGAAAATAGTAATATTGATAATTTCCCTATTGAAAGAAATCCAGAAATCTATGAGCAACTATCTATTATTAATATCCCAATTCTATCTTTTGCTGGAAGTAATGAATATCCTACGTATTTAAAACAACATTTATTAAAAGAAAAGGCAATCAATTGTAATAATTTTGAATATCAAATTATAGATAATACAAATCATTTTTATAACAACAAAGAAGAAGAAATTTCTAAAATACTTTTAAAATGGATAAATAAAAATATTAAATAAGATTAGGGGTGATATATTGAAAAACAACATGATTATTTATGTTTCAAAAGATGGTAATGTAAAAGTAGATGTTAACATACAAAATGAAGATATATGGATGAGTCAAGATGTAATGGCTAATCTTTATGATACAACGAAACAAAATATTAGTTATCATTTAAATAATATATTTAAGGAAGAAGAACTTATTAAAAATTCAGTTGTCAAGGATTTCTTGACAACTGCTAGTGATGGCAAGAATTATAATGTTTTGCACTATAATTTAGATGCAATTATAGCTGTTGGATATAGAATTAATTCTAAAAAAGCAACTGAATTTAGAATATGGGCAACAAAGATTTTAAAAGAATATATGGTTAAAGGTTTTGCTTTAAATGATGAAAGATTAAAGAATAATGGTGAAAGTCCATATTTTGAAGAATTACTTGCAAGGATTCGTGACATTAGATCATCAGAGAAAATATTCTGGAGAAAAGTATTGGATATTTATGCAACTTCAATTGATTATGATCCTAAGAATAAATTATCAATAGACTTCTTTAAAACCATACAAAATAAAATGCATTATGCGACACATGGACACACTGCTGCTGAAGTAATATTTTATAGAGTTGATTCAGAAAAAGATAATCTAGGGCTTACTAATTTTAAAGGTGATTATCCTACAAAAAGTGAAACTGAAATTGCTAAAAATTATCTAACAGAAGAAGAACTTAATACTTTAAATAGAATGGTATCAGCTTATTTAGATGTAGCAGAAATTAATGCATTAGATAGACATCCTATGACAATGAAAGATTGGGTTAATGAGTTAGATACATTTTTAAAAATGACTAGAAAAGATATATTAAAGGATTCAGGTACTATATCTCATAAAAAAGCATTAGAAAAAGCACATAAAGAATATGATAAATATATGGAAAAACATTTAACTCAAGCTGAGCAAGATTATCTTGAAGTTTTAAATAGAGAAATAGAAGAAATCGATAAATAAGATATGGAGGTAAAAATGAAATAATTAAAATAATGAGTAATTATATTAGTGTTGTTAATAGAATAGAGTATGAACAATTACAGTTAACTAAAAAGATTATGTTAAGTAAAGGAGATATTGAGATGATTAAAGAAAACAATACTCTTCTTCATAATGAAATAAGAAAGCTAACTAAAACAATTGAAAATACTTTAACAGTTAGACAAATAAAAGAAACTAAGCAGAAACTAAATAAATAGCTTCTGCTTTTTTCTTAAAGTATTATTTTACGATTTTTCTCATAGTTTTAAATAAAGGAGATGAGTTATGGATTCTAATGATATTATGAGAAGTAAAGAAGTAAAATATAAAAATAAAGAAATTCTTTTAAATGTAGCTCTTTCCTTAAATAAAGAGTTATTTGATGAAAATAAAATATCTTATAAAATGTTTAAATATACAGAAGAAAATATCTTAAAAGAATTAAAATTTGTGAGTGTAAGTGGTGCAAATGCTAATATATGAAAATAATATGGTATAATGCTATTAGAAAGGAGAAGAAGAGTTGGATTTATATACTGTTCGAAAGCAGTTAAATATGGGAATGCCACTTACAAGTATAAAGCTTAGAGTAACAGATTATGCGAGAGTATCGACAGATCATTTAGAGCAAAAGAAATCTCTTCAAAATCAAGTGGAGCATTTTGAACAATATATAAAAGAAAATCCAAATTGGACTTATGTCAAAGGTTATATAGATAATGGAATAACTGGTACAAGTGATATTAAAAGAGATAATTTTATGAAAATGATTGAAGATGCTAGAAATGATAAATTTGATTTAATTGTTACTAAAGAAATTTCTAGATTTTCAAGAAATACTCTTGATAGTATTAAATATACGAGAGAACTTTTATCCTATGGAGTGGCTGTTTTATTTGTAAACGATAATATTAATACAGCTATGCCTGATTCTGAACTACGACTTACCATAATGGCTTCTATGGCTCAAGATGAAATTAGAAGATTGTCAGAACGTGTTAAGTTTGGTATGAATCGTGCAATAGAACGTGGGGAAATACTTGGTAATGATATGCTCTATGGTTATAAAAAAGATAAGGATACAGGTGTACTTAATATTATAGAGAATGAAGCAAAAATAGTTAGAAGAATATATGAACTCTATGGAATTGAAGAATTATCACTATCTAAGATTTCAAAAACACTAAATAGCGAAGGACAAAAAACTTGTCAAAATAAAAAATGGTGTATTTCTACAATTTCTAGGATGATAGAAAATCCTAAATATAAAGGATATTATTGTGCTAGAAAATCAGAGATTGTTGATTATATGACCAAAAAGATAAAATACTTTGAAAAAGATGATTGGATTATTTATGAGGATAAATCAAGAATACCGCCAATCATTGATGAAGCTTTATGGGAAAGAGCAAATACTCGTTTAATAACAAGAAAAAAAGCATTTGTGATGCGAAAAGAGGATAAAAGTATTTATAAAAATAGATACTTGTATAGTGCTAAAATTTATTGTGCAGAGCACAATACAGTTTTTCACAGAAGAGAGTTTAGGCGAGTTAAAAAAGATATTACTTGGGTTTGCTCGGAATACTTAAAAAATGGTAAAGCTACTTGTGATTCACCAAATATTAGAGAATCAGAAGTAGATGCTATTTTTAAAGAATTAATATCTAAACTGCAAATTGATTCTAAAGATATTATCGAAACTCTAATGAATTATTATAAGCATCTAGAAATAGATACTGGTATTGATGAAGAAATATCATCAAGAGAAAAAGAAATTAATAATTTATACGCTAAAAAAGATAAGATATTAGAATTAAGTATCGGGGGTGGTTTATCTAATGAAGAATTTTATGAAAGAAATAATCTATTTAATAATAAGATAAACGAACTCACTAAAGAATTAAATCAGTTTAAACTAGATAAGGAAAAAATAAAAGGAACTACTGATAAAACAAAAGAGTTAAAGGATATCTTAAATTCAAAAGTTAATTCTAAATATACCATAACTAAAATAATTAGTTCACTATTAGATCATATTGTCGTATCTAAAATAAATAATGATAAAAATAATATAGAATTAAATATGTTTTTATCATACAAAGAAAGTGATGAAAATAAAAAACTACAACCAATTTTAAGAAGTAGTTATGAATTTAAACGAGGATATGATACATCTGGAACTAAAAGATACAAAGTCCATTATCAAGTGAATTGTTATTTTTGTCTATAAATTAGACTTATAATTTTTCACTTGGTGACTTCATTCTCGCGCACTTTGTTCAAATAGAGTAACAAAGTCTCCTTGACCCCCAATAAAAGCACTACTCATTGCAGCGAAAGCAACACTGGTATCAATATTAACATCCTTTTTAGGGTCAATACCATTTTCCCTTAATGCCCATTCGAATGTCATCTCAGGCATACCTCCAGCACGTCCGCCAATTACTGTTTTTCCTTTTAAATCATCTAATTTGAAATCATCATATTTTTCACGAGACACTAAGAATGTTCCATCCTTTTGAGTAAGTTGTGCAAAAGTTTTTAAATAATCTTTTTCTCCACCATTATAAACATAAATAGTAGCCTCACTTCCAGAAAAACCAATATCAGCATCTCCTGATAATACAGCCGCTGTTACTTTATCAGCACCAGGGGTTAAAACAAGTTCAACATCTAATCCTTCCTCCTCGAAGTATCCTTTTTCAAATGCAACATATTGTGGGGCATAAAAAACAGTATGTGCAACTTCAGCTAAAGTTACTTTCTGTAATGTTTTATCATCCTTTTTATTAAAGTCAAAGAACACTAGTGAAACAAGTACTAAAATAATAAATAATCCAAGTATGAATGTCCAAACTTTTTTCATAAAATTCACTCCTTTCAAAGTCAATGTATTATACGTAATTATAAAAAATAAGTGACTAAAAATGGAATATTTTAAAGGTGTCAAGAATACGATATAAAGTAAAAAGTTTTCACAAAAATTTCACATTTCATATTGAAGTTTAGACAAAGTAACTATATAATTGTTATAGAAAGGAGAAAAAATGATGAAAAATATTAAAATACTAGTAGCATTAGTAGCAGTAGGAATTTTACTAACAGGATGTGGGAAAAAGGAGACACTTACTTGTACAAATACTCAAACAGCAAGTGGTGTATCAATGGATCAAGAAGTAGCAATTACATTCAATGGAAAAGATGTAGATAACATCAAAATGACTGTAAACAGTAAAGCAACAACTGACGTTATCAAAAAGAATTGGAGTGTGTTTGCATCAACTCTTGATAAGCAATACCCAAATGAAGACAAAAATGGAATTAAAGTAACTACTAAAAATGATGACAAGAATTATACTTATGATATTAAAATCGAAATCGATTTAAATAAAGCAGATAAAAAAAGTCTTTCAAAGTATAATTTAGGTGATATTGCAAACGCAAAAGGTAGTGCAAAAGAAGTAAGAGAATCTGCTGAAAAATCAGGATTTACTTGTAAATAAAAAGAAAGGATGCGCATAAATCCAATATAAGCATTCTTTTTTTGTGATAATAGTATGAATTGATAAGATTTATCATAGTATATAGAAAGCATAAAAAAGGGGAGGGTTCAATATAAAAGCATTTATGAGTAGAAATTATCCTCAACCAATAAAGAAAAAAAACAAGTATAATGCAGTCTATGTACCTATATCCGTAGAAGAAGTAGATTGGATTGCGATAAGAATAGGCTTCAAGATTGATAAGGAAAATGATCTTTTTTATTGTGATCAAGGTGCTGTAATAGAGCCAATCTGCTTAAAAAAGGGACAAACATTGAAAGAATATAAGGAAGAAAACAAATTGAGAATTAATGATTATATAGAAAAAGGTTACTCACTTTCAATAGGGCCACCAATTCTAATAGGAAGATCTGATTATAGAGATGGAGCATATACACAAAGGAACTATGATTATTCAAATTATACATTATGTTGTAAAAACTACCAAAAGATATTAAAACAGGAAACAGGTCAATATTTTTTATCAAAAGTAAAGCAAAATATTAAATAATAAATTGCAAATAAGAAACAATTATGATATAATATAAAGTCAAAATGAACAGGGGGAATATGTATGAAGAAATATAAAAAAGGAATATTTTTACTAATATTAACCGTAATGATAACATGGCTAGGAACGCCAAATGTAAAAGCAGCACCTAACACAATCACGACATCTCAAAACCCAATACTTTTACCAAGGTATGTAGATAATCTAAACTTTCATATAATTCCACTTTCTGATGGAACAATTACTTATTGCCTAACAGAAAGCAAGAATGTACCACGTGGAAAAGTAATGTATCTAAAAAGGGAACTAGATGCTGGAGTTGCTTATCTAATGGAAAATGGCTATCCCAAAAAAAGTTTTGTCGGAGATAGTAATAAGGATTATTATATTACGCAATCTGCAGTATGGTGGTATCTTGATAGAACAACCTCTTCTAAAAATTTAAAGGATTCTTTTAAAACAACAAAAAATGATAGTTATGGACTAAAACCACATATTGAAACCCTAGTAAATAATGCAATCATTGCAAGAAATAAAGGGTATATAGCACCAACGATTTCAATCAATGCACAAGATAATAAACTAGAACTAAGCAAAGACCAAAAATACTATGAATCTAAAGTAATGAAGATTTCTGGAACACAAATAGAAAATGATATTACATTAACGCTAAAAACAAATATAAAAAATGCAGAAATAATAAGAGCAAACGGAGCAAAAACAAGTAAAATAAAAATAGGAGAACAATTCCAAATAAGGGTTCCTGCTTCAACTATTACCAAAAGTACAGGTGATATAAGACTATCTGCAGAAGCGAATGGTTTTATAAACAAAGCATACGAGTATCGACCAAATGATACGACTTTACAAAATATTACACCAGCTGTTTTATATAAAGAAAGCAAACCAGTAACTACACAAATAGATATGAAAATATCTACTTCTACAGTAACCATTATAAAAATAGATAAGAAAACAGGAATGCCTTTAAAAGGAGCCTTATTAGTATTAAAAAATGCAGAGGGAAAAACAATCACTAGTTGGAATTCAACAGAAAAGGCCCACCAAATTAAAAATCTCCCTAATGGAACATATATTTTAAAAGAATCAAAGGCACCAGAAGGATATAGACAAAATAAAGAGTATATAACATTTACAATTACAGATGAGAATAAAGATATTGTAATCAAAATGGAAAATGCACCAAAAACAAACATAGTTAGTATTTTAAAAATTGATAAAGAAACGAAAAAACCATTAGAAGGAGCAATTTTAGTGGTAAAAGATAAGACAGGAAATCAAGTGGCAAGATTTAAAACAACAACGGAAGCCTATACTTTGCAAGACCTAGAAGAAGGAACTTACATAGTAGAAGAGGAGCAAGCACCACTAGGCTATGAGAAAAGTGAAGAAAAAATAGAATTTACAATTGATGAAAATCATACTTCTCATCAGATCACTTTTGAAAATTACCCATCTACGATAGTACCACCAACCTCATCTTCTACCATTACATATTTTCTTGGGACAGTTCTTTTATTATTAGGGGTAGGGGTTGCCTATTATGCAAAGAAACGAAGAATATAATAAAAAAGTAAGTTCCATAATATTAATCACATCAACTTTGATCTCCATTGGCCTGCTATTGTTATCTTATAATTATGTACAAGCAAAGAAAATAGTTGCCTATGAGTATATGAATGAAAAATTAAAAGAGAAAGAACAAGAAATAGAAAAAGAGGTAGAAGTTGAAACCAAAAAGATAGAGATAGAGGAAGAAAAAACACCACCTGCTATAAACGAAAATATAGATTATAAGGTTGGTTATTTAGAGATTCCAAAGATTGGCTTCAGAAAAGAACTAGTAGATAAAGATTCAGAGGAGAATAATGTAGAAAAGAATTTATTTATTACAAATAATTCGAACTATCCTGATGTAGAAAAAGGAAATTTAATCATTGCAGGACATTCTGGAACCGGTTATAAAGCCTTTTTCAAAAATCTTTACAAATTACAAAAAGATGATATTGCAAAGGTAGAGTATAAAGGAAAAACATATATTTATAAAATAGTGAAAATTTATGAACAAAGAAAAAAAGGAACAGTTGCTATCTACAGAGATTATGAAAAAACAACACTTACATTAATTACATGCACAAAAGATAATG
Source organism: uncultured Bacilli bacterium (assembly GCA_910583685.1). Classification (GTDB taxonomy): domain Bacteria; phylum Bacillota_I; class Bacilli_A; order RF39; family UBA660; genus MGBC119817. The sequence continues at coordinate 6,481 of CAJTXY010000014.1, read as the reverse complement.
ATCAAACACAAACAATATATATATCAGAATTAATTAGTATAGAATAAACTAAGGGGGTTACAATATGCTAAAACTATCATTAATGGAAAAATTAGAAGTATTAAAAAATATAATAGCATCATCACCATTTACTATTATTACTTTATTAATTATTATCTTTATTGGTTTCTTATTTATAACAACAAACAGGCATAATAAAGAAGAAAGTAAAAAATTATATATTTTACTATATATTACCTGTAGCTTTGCACTTATCATAAAATATGCAAATAGTATATCATCATTAATAGATTATTTTATAGATCATATTTTTGTATTGATTTATTTTCCAAATTTAGCTGTTTATCTTTTAGCAGTGATCATTGTAAATGTTGTAATGTGGAAAAGTATGTTCCAAAAAGATAACAAAGTGTTAAAAATAATAAATACTATCATATTTTGTATCTTCCACTATTTATTGATATTATTATTAGCAGTGATTTCTAAGAATGAATTAAATATTTTTAGCACAATGTCTATATATAGTAATAAAGAAGCCTTATCATTAATTGAACTTAGTAGTTTTACCTTTATCTTGTGGATAATATTTAGCATTGTCTATTTTGTAATGCAAAAAGTATTAAAAAAGAAAGAGTTGGTGTTAGACGAGATTCCAGAAGAATCAAAATATAATTTAGATACATCAAGGACATATGTAAAAATAGAACCACCACAACAAGCTTATATGATGAAGCAAGACCATAAAAAAACAATAGAAAAAGATCCTACACTAGCACTTTATGAAAGTATGTTAACGGTAGAAGACTATAAATTATTATTAGAATTATTGAAAGAACATCATCATAAAGAAGAAATAAAGGCGAGTGATATAGAAGAATCCTATAGTAGAGGAGATTTTCAAACTTTATATGGAAAGTCAAAATAATTGGCTTTCTTTTTTAATGTATATTATAATAGAAGTGGTGATTATATGGAATATTTAGATATTTATGATGAAGATGGCACACCACTTGGAAAAGAAAAAAGAAGTGTAGTACATCAAAATGCTTTATGGCATAAGACAGTACATTGTTGGTTATATGATAATGAAGGAAACGTCTATTTTCAAATAAGAAAAGAAGAAAATAAACTATATACAACCGCTTCAGGACATATAAAAGCAGGCGAAACTGTAAAAGAGGCTTTTGGCCGGGAAGTAGCAGAAGAACTCGGGATCAATATAAATTATAATCAAGCCATATTAGTAAATATATACAAATTCATAATGGATAAAGTAAAAAAGGATGGGAGCATCTTTCGAGATCGTGCCTTTTCAAATGTATATGTCTGCTGTTTTGAAGGAGAAAATTCCAAGTTTAATTTTGACGACGATGAGTTAGAAGGTTTAGTAAAAGTAAATGCCCAAGAAACCTTAGAATTATTAAAACAGGAAAAAGGCTTTATAAATGGAATTAGAATTCAAAAGGATTTTTCTAAAAATATAGTAGAGAATATAAAAGTAGATTTTAATTATTTTCTAGTAAATAAAGGGGAAACGGCCATAGAAAAATATGGAGACGTATTAAATAAAATAATTGAATTAACATCAAATAACATATGTAAACCTTAAAATACATATGTTTTCTTTACACTATTTTTTAGCTCATATAGACTTTGTTTTGGCAATTTGATACAATAAATATAGGAAGTAGGTAGGATATGGAATTAGCAAATTTAAATAACAAACAAAAAGAAGCAGTACTTTATAATGAAGGACCTCTTTTAATTCTAGCAGGAGCAGGAAGTGGTAAGACAAAGGTATTAACTACTAAAATTGCCTACCTAATAGAAGAAAAGAAGGTGAGTCCATATGAGATACTGGCAATAACCTTTACAAATAAAGCAGCTATGGAAATGAAGGGAAGAATAACGAACCTAATCGGTTCGGTTGCAAAAAGGATTCAAATATCAACATTCCACTCATTTGGACTAAAACTAATTAGAGAAAATGCCGAACAACTGGGTTATGATACAGCATTCTCGATTATGGACAGTGATGACTCTTTAACAATTATTAAAAAAATTATGAAAGAGATGAACCTAGATCCAAAAGTTTATAATCCTAAAGCTATAAAATCAAAAATTAGTAGTTGTAAAAATGAATTGGTCTCTCCAGATAACTATGAAAAATATGCCGTAAGCGATTATGAAAAAATAGTCTTAGAGGTATATAGGAAATATCAGAAAAAACTAAAAAATAGTAATGCGATGGACTTTGATGACCTTTTAATTTTACCAATTGAGTTATTTAAAAATCATCCCTCTATCTTAGAAAAGTATCAAGAACGATTTCGATATGTCCTAATTGATGAGTATCAAGATACAAATGAACCACAATATATTTTAAGTAAGATGATGAGTGCTAGATATAAAAACATTTGTGTAGTTGGAGATGATTCCCAAGCAATATTTTCTTGGCGTGGTGCAAATTATCAAAAGATATTAAACTTCGAGAAAGACTACAAAAATGCAAAAGTAATTATGTTAGAGCAGAATTATCGTTCTACAAAGAAAATATTAGAAGCTGCAAACTGTGTAATTAGAAATAATAAGCAACGCAAAGAAAAAAACTTATGGACAGAAAATAGTGATGGTGAAAAGATAAAGTATTATAGAGCTTATGATGGAAAAGATGAAGCACATTATATCTCGAGAATGATTTCCAAACTAAATGAACAGGGAACTTCCTTTGAAGATATGGCAATACTTTACCGAACCAATGCCCAATCTAGAACAGTGGAAGAAGAACTATTAAAAGATAACATACCATATCACATAGTTGGTGGCTTTAGTTTCTATCAACGAAAAGAGATTAAAGATTTACTAGCTTATCTGAAACTAATCCACAATCCGAAAGACAATGTAAGTTTACTGAGAGCAATTAATACACCAAAACGCGGAATAGGACTAAAGTCAATTGATAATCTAACACAAAAATCAGATTTAGAAAATATTAGTTTATATGAGGCGATTGAAGGTGGCAAAGAAGGAAAATTTAAAGAAATAATAGAGAAGCTAATTGAAATAAAAGAACAGATCTCATTAACAGAACTAATTGAAAAAGTGCTCGATAGTAGTGGTCTAAAGCAAGAATTGGAGACTGAAAAAACATTAGAAGCAGATATCAGATTGGAAAACCTTGAAGAATTTAAATCTATTACAATGGCTTTTGAAGCTCGTGAGGGAGAAATTTCTTTAGAAGACTTCTTATTTGAAGTAAGTTTAGTAAGTGATAAAGATGAATATGATACAAATAATGGAAAAGTAAGCTTGATGACTGTGCATTCTGTAAAAGGATTGGAATACGATTACGTATTCATAGTTGGTATGGAAGAAGGTCTTTTTCCGCATATGAATTCAATGATGGACTCTAGTGAACTAGAAGAAGAAAGACGACTATGTTATGTAGCTATTACCAGGGCCAGAAAAGATCTCTATATTTTAAATGCTAGAAGAAGAGTACTGTTTGGAAAAGATCAAATAAATCCACCAAGTAGGTTTATCGGTGAAATTGATGCAAGTCTATTAGAAAGTAATATTCATAAAGAAGAAAAAGAGAAAGAAACAGTTGTAATTAGTGATATGTTCAGAGACGAGGAGGTCGATTATCAAATAGGAGACTATGTTTATCACGAAAGTTTTGGAACAGGTAGAGTAGTAGAAGTGACAAATACATTAGTTAGTGTAGCTTTCAAACATCCAATAGGAATTAGAAAGCTTATGAAAAATCATAAAAAATTATCGAAAGTATAGGAGAAAAATATGAATAAAGAGATTACATTAGTAATTATGGCTGCTGGAATGGGAAGTAGATTTGGCGGCTTAAAACAAATAGAACCAGTAGGAAAAAATGATGAGTTTATCATAGACTATTCAGTATATGATGCAAAAAAAGCGGGATTTACAAAAATAGTTTTTATTATAAAAGAGGAAAACTATGAAATCTTTAAAGAGACAATTGGCAGGAGAGTAGAACCACATATAAAGGTAGAATATGTATTCCAAACAAATAAAATTTTGTCAGAAGAATACCAGGAACGATTAAAAGAAAGAAAAAAACCACTAGGAACAGCGCATGCAATTCTTTGTGCAAAAGAGAAAATTAATGAACCGTTTGCGATTATCAATGCTGATGATTTTTATGGTAGTGATGCTTATATAAAAGCGGCCTCTTACTTAAAGACTATGGAAAGTGGACACTATGGGTTAATTGCATATCGTCTCGGAAATACTCTAACACCAAATGGGGCCGCAAAAAGAGGAGTATGTGAAGTAGATGAAAATCATAAATTAATTAAATTGACAGAAAGTAGTGTAGTACTAAACGGGGATGAAGCTGAAGTATCGCCATTAGATGGAAGTACTAGTTTTACAACCAGCAAAAATACCATTGCTTCTATGAACTTTTTGCTTTTTGATCCAACCTTATTTGAACTATTGGAAGTAAAAATGTTAGAGTTTTTAGAAAAAAATAAAAATGATTTAGAAAAATGTGAATTTCTAATTCCCATTGTATTGAATGAATATGTGGAAGAAGGCGGAAAAGAGGTAGAAGTAATAGAGACAACTGCCAATTGGTATGGAATTACTTATAAAGAAGATAAAGAAATGGTCGTAAATGCAATTAGTAAAATGATAGATGAAAAAGTTTACCCAGAAAATCTGTGGAAAAAAGAGGAGTCGACTATTAATGAATAAAGATAAAACTTTGTTGATTATGGCAGCGGGATTAGGAAGTCGATACGGAGGATTAAAACAAATTGAGCCAATGGGACCATCTGGTGAATTTATTATAGATTATTCTATTTATGATGCCAAAAAAGCCGGTTTTACCAAAGTAGTATTTATTATCTTAAAAGAAAATTATGAGATATTTAAAGAGACAATTGGTAAGAGAGTAGAGCCTCATATAAGAGTAGAATATGCCTTTCAGGATAATAGATTTATACCAGAAGAGTACTTGAGCAAATTAAATAAAAGACAAAAACCATTAGGAACAGGCTATGCAATTCTTTGTGCAAAAGAAAAGGTAAACGAGCCTTTTGCCGTAATTAATGCAGATGACTTCTATGGAAGAGATGCTTATTACAAGGCTTCAAAAATTTTAGACACATTAAGTAAAAATCCCCCATACGAATATGCAATGATTGGTTACCTTGTAAAAAATACAATGACAGAAAATGGTTCCGTAAAAAGAGGAGTATGTGAAGTAGAAAATGGAAAATTAAAAAATATCACAGAATCTTCTATTGAAAAACAAAATAAAAAAATTATAGCAACCTCTCTAAACGAAGGCACTTCTTTTGAAATAGAGGAAGATACAATTGTATCTATGAATCTGACGCTTTTTACACCTAGTTTCTTTAGGCATCTAGAAAAAAAACTAAATAGCTTTTTAGAGAAAAATAAAAAAGATTTGACTATATGTGAATTTTTTATGCCAGATGCATTATTTTCCGCAATTAAAGAAGGTTATGCTACTGTAGAAGTAGTAACAACAACATCCACTTGGTATGGTGTTACTTATAAAGAAGATGCAGAAATGGTAAAAGAGAACTTAAAAAGATTAACAGAAGAAGGAGAATATCATAAAAATTTGTGGAATTAAATAAAATAGTCTATAATATAAATGAGGTGAAAAAATGGAAAATAAATTATATGCCAAAGTGTTTACCTGGTTATTTGCAGGATTATTAATAACCTTTGGGAGTGGATATGTCCTATCATTATATCCAGATGCTGTAATCAATATTATGGGAGGATCGGGCTATGTTATAGCAATCGTTATAGAAGTAGCAATTGCATTGTTCTTTGGCTTTCGAATTACAAAGATGAACAAGAACACAGCAACATTCTGCTATCTGTTATACTCTTTAGTAACAGGAGTTACATTCTCTACCATCTTTTTAGTATTTGATTTAACTTCCTTGATGATGATATTTGGAATAACAGCATTGGTATTTGGGATCTTCGCTTTCTTTGGAACAGTGACAAAGCTTCCATTAAATAAAATAGGTTCATTCTTATTAATGGGATTGATTGCAATCATCATTGCATCACTTGTAAATCTATTTATCGGAAGTGCTGGTTTTGAACTTGGAATTTGTATCATTGGAATTGTAATCTTTATTGGTTATATTGCGTATGATATGAAAATGCTACCAGAATTATTCAATACCTTAGGAGACGAAAAAGGAGCAATCTTTGGAGCATTTCAACTATACTTAGATTTCATTAATCTATTTTTAAGATTATTACAACTACTAGGAAATAGTAGTAATGACTAAAAGATAAGGTGATTATAGCCTTTCTTTTTTTTGTATAAAAAAGTAGAAAATTGCCAGAATTTTCTACAACATTTTCAAAGTATTTTCAGTAAAATGTAATTCATAAAGGTAGATACTTTATGATGGAAAAAACCATCAAAAAATCTAGCCTTTAA
>CAJTXY010000013.1 GCA_910583685.1 uncultured Bacilli bacterium | reverse complement strand
CCCATAAAGTTGACCTCACTTTTTTTGAAAGTCCACTTTATAGGTTACATTTTATATCTCCTGTCACTGCTTTTTTTAATGTATTCAAAATAAGTTGAAAATAACTAAGTTTATCAATAGAATTTTTAGAAATTAAATTCTGTCTGGTAATAATCTTTCCCTTCTCAGAAACAGTAATCGTTCCTAAAGCATCCCCCTTTTTAACTGGCAACTTTATCTGATCAACATTAGTCTCAATCGTATACTTTTTATCCTTTGTTCCCTTATCCTGTAATACAGATAAATCATTTTCAGTAACGAGTACAATTTTATTTTTACTACCCTTTTCTACCTCAATTTCTTCTATTTTTTCCCCTTTTTTCTTAAGCATCTGTACCTTAACTGTATTAAAACCATAATCAAGTAGAGAGATAGTCTCAGCATTACGAACCTTAGAAGACTCCTCCCCAAGTACGATAGCAATAAGCCTCATATCATTTTTCTTAGCAGTCGCTGCCAAACAATATTTTGCAGCATCCGTATGACCCGTTTTAAGACCGTCTGCACCTTCATAAAAACGTACAAGTTTAATTGTGTTAACATTTTACTATAAAAAATTTCTTTCACTGATGGCGATAAATTTTCACTAATATATAAAATCGTAATATTTTTTTTCTAAATCAATATCCATATATGCCAAGTCTGTATTTTCTACATAATGTTTAGGAAGTAATGCAAACCCCAAACCTGACATTGCATAATCTTTACCAGAATCATAATTAGTTACTTCTAACGATAGTCATTTTTCAATATTATGTTTATTTAAGAATTCTTCAAAACTTATTCTATCCTGCTTTGTACTAATTGGAAGGATTAATGGTAAATTGTTTAACTGCCCCATTTTGTTTATGCTATACAATATTTTTCAATGCCTATAGTCTTTGATTTAACACCACTATACTTTTTTTAAATCCGTCAAATAATTTCTTTCCATCGTCAGTAAGTTCAATAAAATTTTCTGAATTTCTATTGATTAACTTCGTCTCCATCAAACTTTCTAAAGCCTTTATATGTCTTGAAACATTTGTATAATCTATCTTTAACTTATTGGCTGCATCTTTGTAATCTTTTGATTGTCCTACTACTACAAAAGTCCTTATATAATCTAGGTTCATAGATTGTATCTTTAGCACAATCTCCCCTTTTTAATAGTTCTATATACTATACTAATTTATACAAAGTGCCAATTGCTACACTTGTTGTTAATATGATTATTTGACCACCAATTTCTAAAGAGCAACCGTCTTTAATATTATACATATCAAATTGGATAGTTTTATAAACTTACTTAACATCATTTAAATTTATTTTACCATCATAATCATCACAATAAAAAAACCAATTTTTCTTTATTTTTTTTCTAATAAATATATTATTTCCATTGCCTTTTTCTTGATATTCATTATAAATATACAGACTTTTTTCTCCTAAATAATGATTATCAGGAATATATAATAATCCCCAATATTGACTACCTAATATTCCTTGTGAATTGTACTCAAATTGAACATATTCTAATTCTTCATCTTTACAATATAGAATTGACTGTATCATTTTATACTTCTGACTTTCTAAATTATGATTTTCTAAGTATTTTTGGGCTAAATTATTTAATTCATAAATATTATCATTTAAAAACTCTATTGTTTGCTTTTCACTCTCTTTGTAATCAAATTTTTTTCTGTCATCCAAACCAAACAATATGTGCAAGCACATACATACTCCACTAAATGATATTAAAATTACCACTATCATCAATTGCCAAAATCTTGCCATATTCTAATTTCCCTTCTTATTTATTATCTAAATTATAACATCATTTTTTTTAGTTTCAAACAAAATTATTTTTATTGCCCGTTATTATACATATCAATTCCTCTTTTTATAGCCTTGTGATCATTAGGATCATCACAATAATATGGTCCAATAAGGACCTGTATATTCTTGCCACAATGTGCATAACCACCAGCCATATATAACAAATTATCCGGAAAGCCCATAACTTTCCCAATATATCCATAATGTATATTTCCAAAATATTCTGCAGTTGTTACCTTTCCATTATAAATAAATGGCCCATCAACATTTAAATAAGGAACTTTTATATCTCTTTGCCAATTGTCCTCTACTTTATAATCCCATAGCATTCCATGATCTTCCATTGATTCAAAATATTGCAGTCTATTTGCCTTATCGTTTAATACACGATTGTTATAAGCGGCAATTGTTGCATTATAATGAAGTACTGTATTCAATTGTGTTGAATAGTCGGGCAAATTAGTATTAGACTTTTTAGGCTGGGGTGTAGTTTTTTTGTTTTTGTAGTCTTTTTAGATATTTCCTATTTTCTAATTATTGTAAAATAGTACGGATTTCCTTAATATTTTCTTTGCTTACATTGACTAAGCCATTCATAGAATAATCCCAATTTTCAGGTAAACTAAACATAAAAGAAAGCAATCCTTTTGCTTTATAATCATAAATATCAATTATTCGTTCATTCATATAATTACCTCATAAATTCCACAGAATCAATTCTAATTTCACTATTACTTAGTTTTTCAACTTTAATATTATCAACAAATTGCTCTAAAAATTGCTGACGTTCCTTATTTGTCAAAAATTGCCAATTTAATTTAATATTAGTTACAATATTTTTGATGTCATCAAAGATATATTCACTACTGCAATCTTCTACTATCATCTCATTATCTTCAATAATCATTTGCAATGATTCTATCTCTTTATCTAATTCTTCACTCAAAACTCTATACTCATCAATACTTAATAAGTCATTTATAAATTGTGTTCTAATTAATTTTTTCTTACTTTCAAATTTTGCAATTTTCTTTTCCAGATCATCTATCGTTTTCTCAGCATGATTTTTCTCATTTTCCTTTTCCAAAATGGACTCATCAGGTGGCAAACTTTCTAGTGTCTCTAAATATTCTAAAAAAGCATTTTCCATATGATTATGTGAAAAGCCAGTACATTCACAAAAGCCTCTGGTCGCATTATTACACTTATAAGTAATATATAGTTTTCCATTTTGGTTTTGCTGTCTTGCAGAAATATTTCCTCCACATTTTGCACATTTAATAATGTGAAAATAGTATGAATTTTCACTTGGATAACGTCTAACACAAAAATGCTTTCTTCTTTCTACTAAAGAATTAGCCTTTTCCCATTTTTCTTGGGATACAATTGGTTCAACATTTTCAGAATCTTGTATAAATGCTTTATCTCTTATTTTTTTTGAAACACCATATCGTACTTTTCCCAAATAAAGTGGATTATTAACAATAGATTTTACAGTAGATGATGACCAATGTCCTCCCCTTTTTGTAGGAACATTTTCTTCATTTAACATCTTACATATTTTAAAATAAGAATAGCCATCTATATATGCATCAAATATTCTATTAACTAATTCCTTTTCATACTCATTAACTACTAATCTTTGCTCGCCTTTGATATAATCATAACCATATACACCATTTGTATTAGTATAATTACCCTCACGTGTTTTTTGTTCATATCCCAAAGAAACACGTTCTGCTAAATTTTCTCTTTCAAATTCCGCAAATATACCAATAATCTTAACAAACATCCTACCTACGGCATTAGATGTATCAATCTTTTCAGTTTGTGAATTGAAAGTACATTTATGCTTTTCAAATAAATCAATTAAAGTAATTAAATCTTTAACACTACGCGTTAACCTGTCCAGTTTATAAATCAATATATTATTGATTTTTTTATTTTTTACATCATTAAGCATTCTAATAACTTCCGGTCTTCCATCAAGATTTTTTCCACTTATTCCATCATCGACATAATAATCATATATATCCCAATCATTTGCCTCAGCGTATTTAGTTAATTTGTCTCTTTGGGCAGAAATACTATATCCATCTTTTGCCTGATCCTCTGTCGATACACGAATATAAATACCAGTTACAATTTTTTCTTCCATAATATCTCCTCAATTTTAACTAATTGAATTGATATTTGATTTCAAAATTCTAGGTGTACTTGTCTTCATAAAAAATTTCATCATTTCCAACTGAACATTTCTATTTATAATTTTTTCCATATTATCCCTACTTTCTAATAAAGTATAGAATTATTACAAATAAAATATGCAGTTTATTTTAAAATTTAAATACTAGTACTAATACACTCCCACAATTTTATAGTAAAACTAAAATACGAGTTTATTAGTATTGACAAGCCAGAACTTTTTCTCTGTATTTTGTCTTAAATAATCTTCATAAACAGATGAAAAATTAAGTATCTCTTCGTGCGATAAAAGTTCTCTTGCTATCATTCCCATATCATACGCACTCGAATAATGTCCATCTTGGTCAAGACCTGTACAGTTTTCAAAATGTGTATTTTTAAGACCTAATTCTTTCACCTTTTGATTCATAAGTTTTACAAAACCCTTTTCACTACCACCGATCACCTCTGCCATCTGTACCGTAGCATCATTCGCACTAGCCATTGAAATTCCTTTAAATAAGTCTTTAACACTCATCTTTTCTCCAGCTTCCAAATAAATCTGTGAACCACCCATTTCAGATGCATTCTTACTTACTTCAATAACATCATCCCACTTAATTTTCCCCGCTTCAATGCTTTCTAAAATAATAATTTGTGCCACCATCTTCGTCATAGATGCCACAGGAACTTCTTTATTTTTCTCCTTTTCAAATATAATTTTCCCAGTAGATGCCTCCATCAAAAGACCACTAGTAGCATTGGGAATTAAATCCTCTGCATAAACGGTCATCGGGAAAAAAAATACTAAAAAACCAAAAAGTAATAATAACCTCTTCATAACTTTCCTCCTATAATTTTTTATGACAAAACGAAACAAACTATTCTAAAATTACAACAAGTTTTATATATTATAGTAGGTGATCATATGAAAAATATCATAATTTATATAATAATTATCTTGCTTATTGTCCTCGCTTTGTTACTAGCATTAAAAGACGATACTGAAAAAAATGATAAAAGGTTAGAAACACTAAACTACATAAACAAAAAAATATCATTCTTTAACTATAACTATATTGATCGTTATGTTTCCTATCACTTAAAGAATAAAGAACTTCCTTTAAAAAATGTCATTATAGAAGTAAACATTGGCCTAGATTCTGATTATTATCAAAACACAAAAATTGCCACTAACCTCCAAACCCCTGAGGTACTGGTAAACAAGTATCATTATCTAGAAGAAAACTACATTCCTGAAAACTTAACGGAAGTTTATGAAGGCTATAGTAAACCAGGAATGTATCTAGTAAAAGAAGCAGCCGATGCTTATAAAGAAATGGCAGAAGCCATAAGAAAAGAAGATATGAAAATTCGGGTGATTTCCAGCTACCGCAGCTATCGATATCAAAAAAAACTATACGAAAGATATGAAAAGCAAGATGGCCGAAAAAAAGCCGATAAGTATTCAGCTCGTCCAGGGTTTTCTGAACATCAAACAGGACTAGTAGTAGACATTGATAATGAAGTATTATCATACGAAGAATTTGGAAAGACAGAAGAATTTAAATGGATGGAAAAAAATGCTCATAAATATGGTTTCATTTTAAGATACCCAGAAAAAAAGGAATTCATTACAGGCTATACCTATGAAGCTTGGCACTATCGCTATGTCGGAAAAACTCCAGCAGCATACATAAAAAAACACAATATCACTTTAGATGAATATTGTGCAATGAAAAAATAAAAACTAAGTAATATCAAATTTTTCACTATACTTTCTCTTACAAAATTTATAAAACTGATAAAAACATATAAACAAAATCCAAATACCCAGTAGAATATTACTAACTTGTATCAATGACAAAATAACTTCGTTTTTATAAATAGCAACATCTGTCGTGAAATAAATTTTGCCTCCTGCAACTTGTCCAATAACCTGAATATATAAAATGTATAAAAAACTAAATACAGATGTATTAATCCATTTTAACCATTTAGGCATCTTTTTACTAAACATAGTATAAATCATAGCAATAGTCACAAAAACCATTATAACAAAATACATAGCAAGAGAAGGAAAGTAAATATAATTCATAATATATTTAATAACCCCATCCACACTTTGCACTGTATAATCAGAATAAAAAATACAAATTAGTAGAAAAAACAATAAATATAGAAAAACACTAAATAGTTTTATAATTCTTTCATTCTTCTGAATATTAATAGCGAAAAATACAAATAATAAAATTCCAATGATCAGCAACTCAACAGTCATAAAAGAGGAAAAAAACGACTGAAAAACAAAACCGATTTTTTCAAATATATTGAAAGCCATATAATTCCTCCTCTTATACTAATTCAAAAATATAAATTGATTGTGTTGTATCATTATCTTTTGTACAAGTAATAAGAGTTAATGCTTTTGTATTATAATTATCTCTATGAATGGCAACAACGCCAGTCTTAGGTTGTTCCTCTACCTTTACAAGCTTATACTTATATTCCTTGCCCTTATAAGTTACCTTAGCAATATTTCCAAGCTTTAATCGATAAAGGTAAGCAAAGTAAGAAATATAAGCATCTCCTGAATGAGCCATTAAAATAAAATTACCATTAGAAACATCTGGGTAATTAGACCCCTGTGCAATAGCAACATTGTAATCTACATTATTATATTTAGAGTTCATATCTACAAAGCCACGCTTTAAACCAATACGAGGAATCTCTAAATAACCAATATAATTATAATTTTTTTTAGGAACATCAACATTGGATGAAGAGGAATTATCACCAGAGGGAGTTGATTCAATATTTTCAACATTTGGTGTCACAACCTCTTCTTTATCACTAGTATCGAAAGAATCATCAATTAATCGAATACGCACACTCTCAAAAACCTGTTCACGCAGATACTTTAAATGATTCCAAGATAAACACACTACCCCAATAAATACAAGGAAAGAGCCAATTAACACTAGTTGACTCTTTTTTGTATTTTTAGTCTTCTTTCTTTTGTCTAACACTTGCATAAATAATCACAATACCACAGAACAGAATAATTCCTCCTGCTATATAAACAACCATTGGAATATCCATACCAGTATCTGGCGTTGGGGTAAGTGGATTATCATACATAACTACTTTTGTAACTGATCCGTCGTCTTTTACTTCAAACTCAATACTTTCTGTATTAATTTCATAGCCTTCTGGAGCAATTGTTTCTGTTAATTTGTATTTACAAGTATCTGTTGTCACTGGTAAAGCGTCAATATAATATGGTTCAGTAGATGAGATCCATTTAGCAACCTCTTTCCCATTACAATCAGTAATAACTAAAGTAGCACCTGCAACCTCTTTTGAATTTGTAATATCTTGCTTACTGATTTTTACTTTTCCAGTTGGAATATCAAATCTTAATTCAATATTTACATCCTTTGGAACATCATCAAATGCTGCTACTAAAGCAGTTTGTGCATCAGCATTAGAATGACGATAAGCAAATACTTGTCTATGTTCAAAGATACCTGTAACATTAGCAGTTAACTCTATTTTATTTAGCTCTTTTAACTTGTCCATTGGTACACGGATCTTAAACTTACTTGTAGGACCAAAGCTACTTCCACTTGGAACTTCTTCACCTTGTTCATTAACTAAAGTTGCTCCATAATTATTTTGACTAAGTGTCACTTTATAAGATTTAAATAAATTATTGCTTCCCACAACTGGAATATAATTAGATTCAAAGTATTTTCCATCACTAGAAATACCATAACTAATTTGACTCTTATCAATATTTAATGAATCAGCAACACTACCCTGATTACGAGCAGCAAGAGCACGATTCGCTAAATCTACAATGATAGAACCATAGCGTTGATTTCCGAGAATTGCTTGTTTCTCACGAGCAGAAAGTTCACCATCTACATTAGTAGCAACTCCTTTTGCAAGATCCTGATAATACCAAATTGCAAACTGTGTAACTGCCTTCTTATACTCACGCTCAAATCCAGGCATAAATGAATTATTATTAGGATAAGAGTTCGTAACAATATATACAATTCCTAAATCCGTAAATTTTGAAGTTAAATCTCCATCCTTTGTATAAGTACCACCACTTGGCATTCCTTTATGATGCTCTAAACAATAAAGTTCATAGCGAGTTCCTGAGGAATCAGTACCATAAAAATCTGTTCCCAAATAAACTAACGCTTGTCCAGTAGAACTGTCCTGTACCAAAACAATTCCAAGTCCTGCTTGTACTTTCCCACCAAAAGTATCATCATTATGAACTGTTAATGTATCAGGTAAAGCTGCCGCACCTATGGCATAACTTTTCCCAATATAAGCAGAACCTACTACACCAATAAACATCATAACCATTGCCGCAAAGACAAAAGTAGCAGTAGTCATAATATCTATTCTTCTTTTTTGTGTTTTCTTATGCTTTGTCATAATTTCACCCAACCTCACATTTCAATGTATTTCGAGTCTATTATATCACAAATATTTAATTTGTCGAACACTTTTTAAACGATTTCAAAAATTTTTGAAATATCATAAACCACTTTATCTCCTGTCTTCTGATAAAGGGTCATTAAAGGATCTCCTACCATAACCTCTTCTCCTACAGAAACATTGAGAAAAACACCTACAGAAGGATCAATTTCATCTTCCTTTTTCATTCTTCCTGCCCCTAACATACAGGAAAGTTTTGCCACTTCTAAAGCATTGATCCCTCGAACAATACCAGACTGTTGAGAACAAACAGAAACAGTATGACTACTAATAAGGATCCCTTCAACATCCCCTCCTTGATAAGCGACAATTTCCAAAAACTTACGATAAGCTTGACCAGACGCAATAGTCTCCTCAACTAAATTCTTTGCATCCTCTAAAGAAATATCTTTTGCCATAGAAACCATAGTACTAGCAAGCAAAACACAAAGCTCATAAAATGCACCCTTGCCTTTTCCCTCTAATATATAAAGAGCCTCTTTCACCTCTAGAGCATTTCCAACAGCAACACCAAGCGGAGCATCCATATTAGAAATAATCGTTCTCGTCTCTTTTCCATAATGCTCACCAATTTGAATCATAATATCAGATAGCTTCTTGGCATCCTCCTCCGTTTTCATAAAAGCACCACGACCAACTTTAACATCTATCAAAATTTTATCAGCACCACCTGCAATTTTTTTGCTCATAATAGAAGCAGCAATAAGTGCAATAGAATCCGTTGTTCCACTAGCATCCCGAAGAGCATAAACTTTTTTATCAAGTGGACATAACTTCCCCGTTTGCCCCATCATAACGGCACCAACTTCTGCCACCTGCTTCCTGACATCATCCAAACTAAGTTCTACTTGATACCCTGGAATTGACTCCAATTTGTCAATCGTACCACCAGTATAACCAAGGGATCTACCGCTCATTTTAATAACAGGAACACCACAAGATGCCACAATAGGAACTACAACTAGTGTTGTTTTATCACCAACACCACCAGTAGAATGCTTATCGACCTTGACCCCAGGAATATTAGAAAAATCAAGAATATCTCCACTATTTAAAAATAAATCAGTCAAAATAAAAGTTTCATTTTCAGTCATTCCATTAATACAAATAGCCATAAGAAAAGAAGACATCTGGTAATCAGGAACACTTCCTTCCAAATACCCAAGAAAAATCATACGCATTTCTTCCTCAGTAAGTTCCTCTCCCAGTCTCTTTTTATTAATAATATCTTTTATCACAATTCTAGCCTCCTACTATTCATTATAATAAAAGAAAAGATGAATAGCAATTGTCTATTCATCATCTACTTTATTTTCTTAATAATTAGTTGCAATAATCTATTAGGATTATCGACAAGTTGTGCATATAAATAATCATTCTTTCTAAGTTCCATAATAAACTCAATTTCTTCTCTACACATTGGAACTTGATAATCTTCACTATCATCTGCAATAACATAAGCATCTCTTCCTAAAAAATACGAAAGCTCAACACCAAAATATTCTGATAAATCCAAAAGTGTTTGCAAAGTTGGTGTTCTAGTACCATTTTCATAACAACAAATACTCACTTTTGTTACATTAATCTTATCACCCAACTGTTGTTGAGTTAAGCCCTTTTCTTTTCGCAACTCTTTGATTCTTTTCCCTAAAACCAAATTCATCACCTCATAAATAGCATTCCCCAACATCATTATAAAGATACTAAAAATCAATTATCGCAAAGTTAACTAATAAGAAACTTTTTTATTTTTTCTCTTTAGAATTAGAAGATAAAAATGTAATTTTTTCACCAACGATTTGCAACCGTGTTTCCTTTTTCTCATCAATTTCTACAGTTCTTGACTGAATCCTACCTCGAAGTCCTAAAATATCGCCTTTTTTACAATATTCCTTCGTGTTAATCGCATTAAGATCCCATAAAGTACAATCAATAAAATCCGTTTCATAGACGCCTTCTAAATTCTTAAAACTTCTAGGAACAGCAAGGGTAATCGTTGCTATTTTTTTATTCTTATCTGTCATATGAATTTCAAAGTCTCGTACCAAACGACCCACTAAAACAACCTGATTAAGCATGAAATCCCTCCTTTCTAGCGGTATCATAATGGTATTAGAAAAAAAAGACAAATCGTCAAATAAACAATTTGGAAAAGAACAAAGACCAGATTTATAAAAATACATTTAGAATTTTACAAATTAAAAAACTTGATCTACATCAATAGACAAGTTTTTATAAATTTCTTTTAATTAATTGATTCAATTCAACTGCATATTCCATTGGTAGTTCTTCCCGAAATTTTTCTAAGAAACCAAGAACAATAAGTTCCATTGCTTCCTCTTTTGAGATTCCTCTACTCATTAAATAAAATAAATTATCTTCACTTATTTTAGAAACAGTCGCTTCATGTTCAATATTACTACTTTTATTATGGCAAGAGTTAGTAACAATGGTATCACTTTTAGATTTTTCATCTAATATTAAAGTATCACACTTTACAATAGCTTCACTATTCTGTGCTTTACCTGTGATAAGAACCTTTCCTCTATAAGTAGCATTTCCACCATTTTGGGCAATACTCTTAGAAATAATATTACTTTTCGTATTTTGACCTAAATGAATCATTCTAGCCCCACTATCTTGTTCTTGTAACAAGGAAGCTACACTGATAGTAATACACGTTCCCTGTGAACGATCACCCTTTAAAACACAACAAGGGTATTTCATTGTTTTGTAACTACCAATATTGCCATCAATCCATTCCATCACGCCATCATCAGCAACAACAGCACGCTTCGTTACTAAGTTGTAAACATTAGGTGCCCAATTTTGAATCGTAGAATAACGACATTTACTTCCTCGCCCCACATAAATCTCCACAACCGCAGCATGAAGAGATGACTCACTATAAGTAGGTGCAGTACATCCTTCCACATAATGAAGACTACTATCATCATCTACTACAATCAAAGTACGTTCAAACTGCCCCATATTACGGCTATTAATACGAAAATAGCTTTGAAGTGGACGCTCAAGATGAGTATGAGGTGGAATATAAATAAAACTTCCCCCGCTAAAAACAGCACCATTTAATGAAGCAAACTTATTTTCAGCATTAGATACAATTTTCCCAAAATACTTCTTCACAATCTCAGGGTAATGCTTCATAGCATCCTCAATAGAAGTAAAAACAACATTCTTACTTTTAAGCTCTTCTAGCATATTATGATAAATAACTTCACTCTCATACTGTACACCCATACCATCTAAATGGGTTTCACTTTCTAGTACCCCCAAGGTATCAAGTTCATCTACGATTGGCTTCAACACTTGATTCCAATCATCTCGAAGAGCATCATTACTAGACTTATAATAAATGATTTTAGCAAAATCAATTTCTATTTTAGGACCAAAATCAGGTAACTTCGATTTTTGGAAATTCTCTAAACTCTGAAGCCGAAACTTCAATATGTCATCACTCTCTCCTTTTATAGAAGAAATCTTTTTGATATTTTCTTCGGTTATTCCAACAATCTCCATCTTTTTTCTCCTATCTTTTCAATGATTTTATCAATGTAGCTATTCTCCCTCTATATGTGGAATCTTGATGATCTTCACACGTTAAATCCTGACGAAATGACAATCCTGATTTTTTCATTGCTCTCTTAATATCATCAACACTATTCATTTCATTTTTAAAATAAATATGCTCCGAAACTCCATAATAATAAGGTTCACTTACTCTTTCCTCCCCAGGCATTAAAGAATCTTCCCCTGAATGTTTTTTAATATAAGTAGTACCATCAACTACATCAGTAAAAACTCCATCTTGTTCTGTTACAACAGCATAAGTTAAAAACTCCCAAAATAAGTTTTCAACTTCATAACCGCCAAATTTCCAAACCATCTTTAGCTGCAAATCGTCTCTGTGATACATTTTTTCTTGTTCTATCATTTTATTTCCTCCAATACTTTCTTTAGTGACTCAAATGGTAAAAGGGCACATTTCTTACGATTTGGTTGTAAATAAATCTCATCATATACATTGAGCTCTCCAAGTAACTCTTTGTCATAAGGCTTCTCCTCTATCATCGCCTCATAATTTTCTAAATACTTCTTCGCATCCTCGACTGTTTTTCCAATCAGAGTTCGAATCATAATAGAAGTAGCACTAGTAGAAATAGCACATGCTTCCCCATCAAAATAAATATCTTCAATCACTCCGTCCTTTATTTTATACATAATATCTACGTTGTCAATACAAGAAACACTATTGGTATTATTTTGAATATAAGAAGAATCCCTATCTTCTATCAATCCTTTATGATAAGGATTCTGATAATTATCTATAATAATTTCCTGCCGCAATTTACGATCCATTCTACCACATCCTAAAGTATAATTTTAAATATATCTTCACTATTTTTTAAAGCTTCTACAAGTCTATCAATATCTTCCTTTGTATTATATAAATGCATACTAACACGACACGTATTTTTAATATTCAAATCATCTTTTAACATTTTACTACAATGATTTCCCGCTCTAATATAAATATGATAGTGATTTAAGTAAATAGCCGTATCTTGACTAAAAACTCCACGAATATTAAAAGCTAAAATACCACTCTCACTACTTTTATTATATAAGACGATGTTAGGAATTTTTGAAAGTTCAGAAACTAAATATTTTTTAAGTTCCACCTCATGTTTATGAATATTTTCAACACCAATAGACTCAATATACTGAATCACACGGGAAAGCCCTATCACTTCTGCAATAGGTGGTGTTCCTGCTTCAAAGCGAGTAGGAACATCCCTAAACTCATATTCCCCCGTAGACTCAAAGAATTCATTCATTCCTCCACCATAACAAAGTGGTACCATCTGCTCTAACAGTTCAATTTTTCCATATAAAACCCCAACACCTGTAGGTCCTAACATTTTATGAGCTGAAAAAACCAGAAAAGATGCTTTCATCTCCGAAACATTAACAGGAACGTGGGAAACACTTTGTGCAGCATCTACCACAAAATAAATATCGTGTTTCTCTGCAATCTCACCAATCTTCTTCACATCTCGAATATCGCCAATTACATTTGTAATATGAGCAATAGAGATAACCTTTGTCTTAGGCGTAATCATTGCCTCTAAACTCTCAACAGTTAGTTTATGTTCATCATCTAACGGAATATTACGAACTACAATTCCTAACTCCTTCTGTAAAACATACCAAGGGATTGCACAAGAGGCATGCTCTGCCTTAGAAATTAAAACTTCATCCCCCGCTTTTAAATGCTGTCTCATAAATCCAAAAACAATGCGATTCATTCCATCAGTCATTCCACTAGTAAACACAATTTCCCTTGAACTTTGAGCGTGAATAAAAGCTTTAACAACCTCTCTTGCCTCATCATAAAGAGCATCTGTCTTAATCGCCGCATCATAATCCCCTCTATGAATATTAGCTGTATGATTACTATAGTAATCCACAATGGCATCAATCATCACCTGTGGTTTTAAAGAAGTAGCACCATTATCAAAATAAACGATATCTTGAGAAAGCATAGGAAAATCTTCTCGATGCACATTAAACACCTCCTTTTTATAATTTTTTTAATTTTTCTAAAAACTTAGGAAATACTTTTTCCAATTTTACTACATCTCGTACTAAAAAACTTTTCATCAAAATTTCATAACTAGCCTCTCTCGACAAGCCTCTACTCATCAAATAGAAAACAAAATCATCTCGAAAAGAACCAATATAAGCAGAATGACTAGATATGACATCATAACAATCAATTAGTAAATTAGGACGAATCACCGACTGTCCTTCTGATAAATTAATAATACTATTCTCCTGATTACATACACAAAGTTTACTTTGTTTTAAAACATAAGGGTAAATATCAAAAAGTAAAGACTGATCTTTCGCATTTACACCATGACAGACAACATCACTCTCTGTCTTAGAAGCATTATGAAATAATTCTAAATGAAAATCGTGGTTTTCTTCGTTAATTGTACTATAAAAATATTGAACAGAAGCATTCTCACCATCTAGATGAATAGAAATTTGAAAACTACTATCAATACTATAATGATGTACAACTAAATGAGCATCTTTTGCTACTTGATAGTTTATGGAAACATTTTTATTTTGTGCACACAAATAAACTTCTCTTACCATCCCAGAAGAAACTACAACATCTAGGTCTTCATCAACTACAATAACCTCTTCTTTATCTAATACTATTTTATTCATAAATGTCTTCCTCATCCATAACATTTATACTATGGTACCCCTCTTTTTCAACGATTTTTGCAAGAGAGAGATCCCCTGTCTTTTCTATCTTACCATCTTGCATAATATGAACATAATCGGGATGAATATATTCTAAAATTCTCGGATAATGAGTAATCATCAAAACAGAAGCTTCCTCATTTTCTTCTAAATAAGAATTAATATTTTGACAGACAATTTTTAAGCTATCGACATCAAGTCCAGAATCAATCTCATCTAAAATAATAAGTTTTGGTTTTAAAACCTTTAATTGCAAAATTTCGTTTTTCTTCTTCTCACCACCAGAAAAACCTTTATTTAAAGATCGATGTAACATATCACCACTAAGTTTTAAATCTTGCATATCTTTTTCTACTTCTTGAATAAAAGTATAAAGATTTATCTTTTCTCCAGTCACTTCTTTCAAAGCAGTTCGCAAAAACTCACTATTAGTAACTCCCTCTATTTCAGTAGGATCTTGCATTCCTAAAAAAATTCCAAGTTTAGCCCGCTTATCAACAGCCATATCTGTAATATCTTCTCCACAAAAACAAATACAACCAGAAGCGACTTCATATTTATAATGTCCCATAACTACTTTAGCAAGAGTACTTTTCCCAGTTCCATTAGGCCCCATAATTACGTGAACTTCTCCTTTTCCAATGGATAAAGAAAAGTCATTCAAAATATGTTGAGAACTATCTTTAATTTTAACATCTATATTTTTAATTTCTAACACAGTATCACCTCAATTCAATCTATACTTGTTATATAACAAAATCTTTAAAAAAAATGTAGTTTTAAAAGAAACACCTGTATTTTACCACATTTTTAAAAAACTTTAAAGATTTTGTATAAAAAGGACAAAGTTCAATCATAATACCATTGAATATCTGCAAGTATTCACATAAATAAGAACGATTCCCTATTCCCTGTAAATCGTTCTTATTTTTTCATTTATTTTAAAGTATTTTTCCATATTTTCTGATAAAATAAATACAAGGTGATCAATATGAATAAAAACAAATTAACATATGGTATGGCATTTTTCTTTTTGATCTCATTTACATTATTAGGTTTTATTGTCGTAGAAGAAAAAAAGGTAGATATTATGATGCCCAAAGTAGAAAAGAAAATAGATACTTACTTAAAAGAACACTATGTAAGTATAAAAACAGAATTAAAAAAAGAAAAACTAATCTATGACGAAAAAAATAAAAAGTTTATACAAAAAATAACCAATCATCAAAATAAAAACCTATACTTTTATCTATCTTATCAAAAGAAAAAAATAATCTCAACTTACAAAGAGGACTATCAATATGGAAAAACACTTCTCACCCACATAGAAAAAAACTTAGAAGAACAGATAAATGATAAAACAATAAAAGTAAAAATAAATACTCCCCTAAATAAAATGTCACAAGAGGTAAAAGAACAGTTATTAAAGGAAAAAAATCTAAAAAACTTAAAGATTTATACAATAGAAAAAGACTTAAAAGTAGATTTTTTTACCCTACCATATATACTACAAGCTATAAATCAATTATCAATAGAACATAAAGCAAACCAAATTTCACCAAAAAACTACACATTAACGATAACAAATAGAAGTGATATTACACAAAGTATAAAAATAGAGAACTTAATTCTACCAAATAATTATATAAAAGAAATCATAACAGGAGTTCTAACAAATGACAAAACGACAGAAACAAAGTATAATATAAAATATAGTTACTTAAATTAAGGAGGAAGAAAAATGGAAGATTGCCTATTTTGTAAAATTATGAAAGGAGAAATCCCTACTAAAACAATTTATGAAGATGATATAGCAAAAATATTTATGGATATTAATCCTATTACAAATGGTCATTTGTTAATTGTTCCAAAAAAGCATCAAGAAAACGTCCTAGATATTGAAGAAGACTTTATAGTATATGCATTAAAAATCACAAGAGAAAAGATTTTTCCATTACTAAAAGAAAAACTAAACTGTGATGGACTTACAATCACTGAAAACAATTTTTATGGTCAAGATATAAAGCATTTTCACATTCATCTAATACCACGTTATAAAAATGATGAATACAAAGAAATATCAAACGAGGATTTACTAGAAGATACCGATACCATTTACAAAAAACTTACAGAAAAGTAATAAAAACATCAATCATAAAAATTATGAATACTAAAATGGTCAACCACTTTGGTATTTTTTTTATGATTTTATCCATCCAAGGTTTTACTAAGTATAAGAAAATGATGGAAAGCACACCCCAAAGTGCACTCATCTCAAGAGAAATATAGTGACCAAAGTGAAATTTAAAATTGGTATAATCCCAAAATACTTTATGAAATAATTTTTCAATAATAATACCACCAATAAATTCTAAAATAGTGAGAACTACAAAAACAGTCATAAAAATAATAAAAAGTTTAAGCCATTTAGGAACTTTCCTAGTACTATGACGAAAAACATAACGGGTAATAAAAACAATAATCATAACACCAAATCCATAAACAGGAATCCAAGGTCCCATTAAAATTCCATTATTCATAGAATGAAAGAAAAATGTTTTAAGGGTTGTCTCTATTAAAAATCCAAACATAGAATAAATTAAAAATGTATTCAGATAATAAAACATAGTATCACCAATTTTATTTTTCCCACAAATGACAAATATATAACTAGTCACTAAAAATTTTGTATGTTTTTTTATTGAATAATATTAATTTCCTTTCTACTACAAACAATACTAAAAATAGTTTATGAAAAAATAAAAGACCTAATTACAAAATATCGAACCATAATTAGGCAAACTAAAATCTGAATTTTTATTATTTTTTAACCACTTGTTTTTGATAAATAAAGCCATTCTGAGAATTATTCCCATAATTTGAACTCACTTTTTCTATGATCAAATCACAGTGTCCTTTTAGAGCAATAACATCACCATTTAGGATGGTAAGCATTATACCTAAATTTACATATTCGATGTTACTCTCCTCTATAGCTACTCCGTTTTCTATAAAATATTGATAATAATCCCCTTTACTATGGAAAATATAAGCATCTTGTGGCTCAGACCTAGAAGATGGAGAATATCTTTTCTCTTTTACTTGCTTTAATCCCAACATAGAAAGCACATAACTTGTCATTAACTTTTTCATAAACTTTTCTCCTTCTAACAAAAAGAATAACAAAAAAAAGATAAGAAACAAGTTCCCATCTCCAATATAGTGTAATTAGCAAATTGCACTACCTAAAATAATAGCAAGTAAGATATATAAAACAATGATGATGATATATCCACTTCTACCACCTTGATGGCAGCAAGTATTTGTAGTATTTACTTCACCACAAGACATAGTTAACACCTCCTTAAATTAAATTATATATAAGCACCTAGAATAATAATTAAAAGAATAAATAATACTAAAACGATTGCTGATGATGATACATAGTTACCCATATTAACTCCTCCTTTTTTCTGGTATTCACTCCTATTTTATGGTAAAAGAGTAAATTGTGTGATTACATCTATCACAATTTAATAAAATATTTGCATAAAAATTTATAATTTGATATGATAAATAAAGAAATCAAGGAGGAAAAAATAAATGAAAAAATTATTTGTAAGTATCAGTTTACTAGCAACTACACTACTCCTAGTAACTGGTTGTAAAAGTGCAAAATTAAAAAATGGAGAAGAGAAAGTAGTAGGATTCGATGGTGGAAAAGTAACAGCAGATACTCTTTATAAATCTTTAAAAGATAAATATGGTATTAATGTTCTAATCGACTTAATGGATCACGAACTCTTAGACAAAGAATACAAAACAACCAATGAAGAGACAACACAAATAAATAATCAAATCGCACAGATAAAACAAGGCTACCAAGACAATGAAGAAGGCTTTAATCAAGCAATAAAACAATACTTTGGAGCATCTAATGAAAGTGAACTAAGAGATATGCTATCATTAGATTACAAGAGAAATGAAGCAGTAAAAGACTATGTTGCCAAACATATAGAGGATGCTGAAGTAGAAGAATACTACAACAGTAAAACTATTGGTAAAATTACCGCAAGACACATTTTAATAAAACCAGAAACAAAAGATAATATGAATGAAGATGAAAAGAAAGAAGCAGAAGAAAAAGCAGAAAAAGAAGCAAGAGATATCATCAAACAATTAAAAGATGGTAAAAAATTCGAAAGTCTTGCAAAAAAATATTCAGATGATGCTGGTACAAAAAAAGATGGTGGAAAACTAGAAGAATTTGACAACGAAAGTGATATGGATGAAAACTTCCTAGAAGCTGCAGCCAAACTAGAAGTAGGAAAATACACAGAGGAACCAATAAAGAGTCAATACGGTTACCATATTATTTTAAAAGAAAAAGAAAAAGATAAACCAACATTAAAGAAAGTAAAAGAAAATATCAAAAAAACCCTTGCTGAAGAAAAGCTACAAAATAGTACAACCCTTCAATATGAAGCATTAAATGGTTATAGAGAAGAAAAAGGTTTAAAATTCAGTGATAGTAAATTAAAAAAAGAATACAAAAAATATATGGACCGTTTAATAAATAGTGTCCAAAATAGCGGAAACTAAAAAAAGGATTATTAGGTCCTTTTTATTTTGTCTTATATAAAACAGTATTTCCCTTTTCTAAAACGGTCTCATATTGATCACTAATACTTAAATAATAAGCAAGTGGCATTCCCCTCTCTAATAAAAAATAATCAAACTGATATTTTTTTAAATAATCTTCATATCTACCTCGAAGCATAGACAAATTATAACTATCTTGATAATTATATTTAGAATATAAATCTGCTCTACTATCAATAAATACAGGAATATCACGATAAATCAAATACCCACCATAATCATAAAAATTATATAATCTCTTCGGCTTTTCTTCCTTTAAAATCTCAATAAAGTCTAAATCAACCAAATCCTTCTTTGGCATTTGAAACAAGAATATACTATTAATAATAACCAAAATAGAAAAAGTCAAAATAGAATAATCAAGAGTTTTAAACTCCCTTTTAAAAGAAGGTATATAATGAAAAACGACATAAGTAAAGGCAATAAAACAAATCGGCCAAAAGCGAATAGCCTTAAATCCCAAAAAGAGAAACATCAAAATAATAATAAAATCAACAAGTTCAAACCTCTTACGTCCGAAGATAAGCGGAACTAGTAAAGATATAAGTAAAAACAGATAAAGGAGACTACTACTATCATTGAAGTTAGTTGCCTGCCACTCCCGAATAGTAGTAAGCATAAATAAATCACCCATATTTTGATAAGGGTAAAGAAGCATAGAAACTCCATGAGGGTTTAAACATATAGAAAGAATAGTTAGAAAAAAGATAACAAAATACCGCCTCTTTTGTTCTCTATCAATAGAACTAGCCACTAATTTTCCAAAAGAAAACTCAAATAATCCAGAGAAATAGAAAACAAAAACTAAGATGTAACTCAAATTAGAAGAGCCACCATGAATATTAGCCCAAAGACAAGCTATAAGAGGCAGAAAATAAATCTTCTTAGAATGGGAATGCCTCCTCAAATCATATAGAAGATAAAAAGTAAGTGCCAAAAAAATATTACTAAAAAGAAACGGCCTTGGTAAAATATTAAGGGAAAGTACAATACTAGATAGTAACCAAAAAAGTGTAAAATATATATTTTTGTGAAAATTCTTCTTATTAGTCAGATACAAAACAACAAATAACAAAAATATGCCAAAATAAGTAATAAGCAAAGGACCATAATCTGAAAAAATAGTATTACTTACATACAAAATAATTTCAAAAAGCCATTCGTGAGAAATCCAAGTAGGATGAAAAGCACTCAAATACCATGAAAACACATCAGTCTTTAAGATCATATGATTTTTCACCATATATTCCCCCGCTTTTATATGCCAAAAGAAATCATTTCCAAAACGAAACATTAACATAAATAAAAAACTAATAGAAAGAATAAACGAAAAAATTATGATCTCTTTTCTTTTTTTCTTATAAATACTAATTATCATAACGAAATCCTTTCTGATACAACTTTTGCTTTATTTGATATTCCAAAGTATCTCCACTATATTTAGAAGAAAGCTTACGGTAAAGTTTATCATATTCACGCCTATAGATATCTCTATCATCAGAAAAACAAATGTTTTCCATTATTGTATTAATATTTTTTTTATGAAACCCTTGATGCAGCAAATCTTGTTCTATTTTTCTCTTAAGTGCCAAAACGCTTTTATTACGATTACTTTTCACCATTTTTCTAATAATCTTATCTAGTTTTTCCAACTCTATCTCCTGAGTATAAGAAGTCATAACATCCATAATAATGTCTCTAGAAATCCCCTTTTTCTCTAACTCATAACAAATTTTATTAGGACCACGAGAAGTTGTAATAAACTGTTCATGCAAAAAACTACTTGCATAATTATAATCATTAATATAACCCTGTTTTACTAACTTTTCAATTACCCCATTAATAGCATCAAGAGAATAATCCTTTTTCTTTAATAAATCAAAAACTTCCTTTTTACTACGAATTCTAGTCTTCAAATACTTAAGAGCAGTATAATAAATATCACACTCTTGATTATAATCCATAATCTCCAAAATTTTCTTAGCATCTATTTCTTTTTTCAAAAGCAACTCATACTTTAAAATAACCTCTTCATATAAAGCCATCTCCCTGCCATTAGAAAAAGACACTTGATATTTACCATCCCGCAATTTTTTATACTTCTCTACCTGCACCTTCCTCAACTCCTACTCATTTTTATTATACCAAAAAAAAGAAAAAGTAACTAAGACTCTCTCTCGATCGTAATTAGGCCTTCTGTCACTTCTTCTAGAGCCTTCCCAATATTCTTTGTACATTTATAGTCAGAACTCGCCATTTGATTATGCCCAGTCCTTGACATCTCTTTACTTCTTCTAGCCGCAATATGTACAAGCTCATATTTGGACTCTACAACAAGTAGTAATTTATCAATAGATGGATAGATCACTATATCACACTCCCTATTCTAAGAATATCGGAAGTAGATAAAATAATCAAGCAATGTGACACAATTAGACATTATTTTTTACATAAATAAAAATCAAAGTTTACTTTTTCTTGACTGTAAACTAGCGGAATTGGCAGCAAGAACCACACTGAACATTGCTAACTACGTTTTCTTCGCTACAAGTATATGCAGGGCGATAAGTATGACGATAAACATGGTGGTTAATTACACGTGTATGAATTGGACAAACATGAGGTACTTCGTGAACGAAAGTTCTATGAACACATCTTTCTCTAACACCTTCATTAACTGGCTGCTGACAAGAACCAGATGCATTTTGCATAGCAGCACCACCATTCATATTAATATCAATATTCATATCATTTTCTACAGTATTGTTATTACCATTAATTTCAGTTTGCATATTTGCTTCATTATAAAGCATTTGATCACGTCTAAACATATTTTTTCCTCCTATCTAGTTCTATCATATTCCAAAGAAAAAAAGTTGCATACATTTTTAGCCCATATATAATAACTACTTTTACTAAGAAATCTACTATAAAATAAAAAATTGTCACCTAACTACTTAAACATCTAAGTTAAATAATTAGAAAACAATTCTATTACAGACCAGTCAAAAGGTTCGAACTAAAAGGGAAGTTTCATATTTCCATTTGCCATCTGCTTCATCATCTTCTTCATCTGATCAAACTGTTGTAAAAGACGATTTACCTCTTGAACAGAGGTCCCACTTCCCGCAGCAATTCTAGTCTTTCGACTCGCCTTAATAATCGCTGGATTTCGCCTTTCCTCTGGGGTCATAGATAAAACAATCGCTTCAACGTGTGCCATCTGCTTTGGATCGATCTGTACATTATTAAGTCCCATCTTAGAAGCCCCTGGAATTAATTTCAATAAATTCTCAAGTGGCCCCAGCTTCTTAATCTGCTTCATAGTAGATAAAAAGTCCTCTAAGTCAAATTTACCACTTTGCATCTTCTTAGCTGTCTTCTCTGCTTCCTTCTCATCAATAGCTTCTGTTGCCTTCTCAACCAAAGAGACAATGTCACCCATACCAAGAATTCGACCAGCCATTCTCTCTGGATCAAAATAATCAATACCATCCAATTTTTCACTAACACCAATAAATTTAATAGGAACATTGGTAAGATGTCGAACAGAAAGAGCAACACCACCCCTTGTATCACCATCTAGTTTTGTCAAAATAACACCAGTAAGCGTCAAATTAGAATGAAAACCTTCAATCACATTAATAGCATCTTGCCCCATCATAGAATCAATAACTAATAAAATCTCTTCTGGCTTCAAAAAGCCCTGTAATGCTTTTAACTCCTCCATCAATTCATCATCAATATGAAGACGTCCAGCTGTATCGACTAAAACATAATCATAATTATTTTCTTTTGCATAAGAAAGAGCATGCTCTACAATTTCTACAGGATCCTTCTTCCCCTCCTCAAATACGGGAATATTAAGTTGCTTCCCAATTTGTTTTAACTGATCAATCGCCGCTGGACGATAAATATCACAAGCAACTAAAAGGGGCCTTTTAGCGTGCTTCTTCCGTAGTAAGTTAGCAAGCTTTCCAATTGTTGTTGTTTTACCACTACCCTGAAGTCCTACTAACATCAAGACTGCAGGATTACCTTTTAAATTAAGAGAAGCACTAGAGCCACCAAGTAAAGAAACAAGCTCATCCTTTACAATTTTAACAAACATATCTCCTGGATTAATACTTCTCTTTACTTCCTCGCCCAAAGCTTTTTCTTTGACATTCGTAGTAAACTCTTTTACTACTTTATAATTAACATCCGCCTCCAATAAAGCAAGACGAATCTCACGCATCATCTCTGAGATATTATCCTCTGTTATTTTTCCATACCCTTTTATTTTATGTATTGCACTCTGCAAACGATCTCCTAAGCTTTCAAACATTATATCTTTCCTTTCTACGTCACTACTGTTATTATATAATACAATTCTAAAAAATAAAAGATTAGACTGCATCTCTAATCTTCTATTTTCTATATCTATAATTTATTCATACAGTGTTTTCAACTTAATTTTAGTTGATAAGGATCCCCTATGCTTCCATCTCCCTTTATTATAGAAACATTAGATTTCAAATATACACTAGGACGAATATCAACCTCTTCATGAAAAGCATAAATAGGAGTTACAAGACCAGAGGAAAGGACCATAAATACATCATATAAACCATTAGAATACGGTGTAATTGCCCATTGATGCAAAGAATTAAACAGCCAATTTGTCTCCATACAACCCGAGTTGTAATTATCCAGAACAGTTGTTAAACAATCATTCCCACTTGCTGCATAGCCATAATCACTTGGGTACATAAGACCAACTTCTCCTACCCAATTTATTAAACGTCCACTATATACAGTAGAACTTCTCTCAGATTCATAACTTTGACTTGTTATAATATTTTCAATTTCAGTATTTCCTCCTAAATACCACTTTGCTTTTCCTATCATACCTTTTGCTTCTGCAGTTAATCCACTATTACTAAAGTCACAAGATAGTGTAGCATCGCTTTGTCCATAAGGACATATTCCACTTGTTCTATTGTAATAAGGTCCATTATTTAATACTTGTTGTAACAAACTATTATTCCAATCATTAATTCCATACACTGATTTATTATCCCAACTATAATTACCAATAGATTGATCTCTGATAATTTTCATACGTCGCTCTTTCTTACCAGTTTCATCTTCTACAGTAAAAATTCCAATAATTCTCCAAATCTCATCATTAAATACTACATAATTATTAGGATTGATTCCAATATACCTATAATCTGTTAATTCATCAGCTAACCAGTCTAATTGCTGTGTTCCTGCTTTATGAGTAAAAGTAAACATTTCCCTTTTTTCTTCCTCTGTTGCATTCTCATATGCTAAAGCAGTGGAATTAGCTTTTTCAACTAGTAATTCACTTGCAGAAGGCTTCTTTGTACTCTGAACTGCCTCAACTCTAAGTTGACCTTTAAAAATAGTTCCAACGATTTCATTTCCAGCAGCAGAATCAATCCACATTTTTAATATATAGGTATACTTCTTACCTTTTCTAATCGTTCCACTATCTAAAACTCTATTAGGATGTTCTCCAGCAGTATTTAATAGATCAAAATCAAGTTCTTCCCCATCACGAGTAAGCTGGTACTTAATAAAATTATCAGGTAGCCTTGTTTGCCCCTCCATAATATCTAAATCATCTAAATATACAGTATAATCACTAGCAATTTTCCCTTTATTTTCAAGCGTAAAAGTATAGCCCTCTTGTGCAAGACCATCTTCATCACTAACAGGAACCACCTCACTCATAGCAATCCCTGATGACATCGTATCGTCTAATTCCAACGATAAAGTACCTACAGTAAGAGTTAAGTCCCTAGTTCCCCTAAGAGTTAATTGTAACCAAGCATAAGAAAGACCTATTAACATAACAATTACACTAATAATTACAAAAAGACTCATCCTGTGTTTCTTTAGAAATTTTTTCTTTTCTTCTTCCATATTATTCTACCTCTATTTTTTTAATGAACTTTCTCTATTATTTAGCCTATCAAAATTTGAAAAAAAAAGCTAGTATATAACCTAGACTTCTTAAAAAGTAACCCTCTATCAAAAAGTTCAAAACTTATATTAAATACTAAAAGTACTTTTATAAAGCATTTGATCTTACTATGCAGATGGTACTCCAGTCACTGTTTGTGGCACAGTAGGTGCTGTTGATGCTTGTGACACTTGAGGAACTACAGGAGCTACTACCTGAGAAGATGGTGCAGCAGATGCCGCCTGTGGTGCTACTGGTGATACTGGTGGTACTGTAGATTGCGAAGAAACATCATTTTGTACAGAAGTAGAAGGTTGCTGTGATACACTAGGAGCAGATTGTGGATTTCCATCCCAAATTCGAACTACATCACAGTTACCACTCAAAGGTTCAGGATCTGGCATTTGCATTTTAACAATTAATGGAATTTTAAACGCTCGTCCGAATGCTAAACAAGTACCAGATTGTAAGCTTTTTTGTTTTTCTACAATTTCTTCACTAATATTAGGAACCATCTTTTTAATATACTCAATATCGGTTGGGTGATTCATCTTAAAAATTAAGAAATTAGAACATTGTGAGATAACAGTATCAGAAAGTTCCACTGGACGTTGTGTAATAAGTCCCAAGATAAGCCCATACTTACGCCCTTCTTTTGCAATTCGATCAAAAATATTATAACCAATTAAGAAATTATCAGTATCTTTTTGTACATAACGATGAGCTTCCTCTACTACGATATGAAAAGGAATAGATGCTCTATTCTTTAAACCCTTTACAAATTCAAAGATAAGTCTTGAGTAAACCTTCGTAATAACTTTAGCAAAGTCATCATCCACATCATCAAGATTAATATTAACCATTTGATACTTTTTACCATTATTGATTAATAAAGAAGACAAATATGCCTCTAGACCAATATAGTTTTCAACATCAAAATACTTCGCATAAGGACCAATAATTAAAGAATGAAGACGAACACGAATCGTAACTGCATCCCCATATGTATTTTCATTTCGAAGCCATCCCTCACTAATTAAAGTAAAGTTTAAAGCCTTTTCCAAATCTGCAAGAGTATAATAAACTCCTCCAGTAGGCTCATAAGTATCAAACTCCTCGTGAATAAAACTAGAAACATATTCTGTCAAAAGCACACTCTCTGTAAACTGTCCCTGCGAATCAATCAAGAAACAATCACGGAATTTTCTAGTATAACCCACGCCCTGTAAAACGGCCTCTAAATTAAACTCCTCTGTAGAACAACTAGCAATAATAGAAAAAATATCATTTCGTTTATTGGGACCAGTTTGGTTTGTATACAAAATAGACATAATTGCCTTTGCAATTAAATGATTCTTATATTTACGCGCATCAGCATCATTTTCTGCAAAAATCATAGCAAGCTTTAACATTCTCTCAATAATAGGAAGTTGCGAATGTTCTGTAGCCTCAAGTAGTAAAGCAATATCATTAGAATTTAATAACCAAATAGGAAGACGAAGTTTCTCTCCCACAGTATCAGTTTCATTTGTTGTATAAAATTTATAATTATAATTAGGATTAATTTTATTTAGTTCTTTAAAAGCATTATAATATTCTCCAGAAGAATCAAAAAGCAAAATATTAGAACGGTATGGGAATAAACGCATATCACGGAACATATTTTGAAAAATTCTCGATACACCACAGCTTTTACCTGCACCACTGTTACCAATAATAGCAAAATGATTGCTAAAAAAACCATTGACATCTAAGTAAACGGGATGATCATTGTAAAAAGGACTAACCCCAAGAAGCATATTCCC
Source organism: uncultured Bacilli bacterium (assembly GCA_910583685.1). Lineage (GTDB taxonomy): Bacteria > Bacillota_I > Bacilli_A > RF39 > UBA660 > MGBC119817. The sequence continues at coordinate 6,946 of CAJTXY010000013.1, read as the reverse complement.
TTTTTTATCTTCTCCAACAATCATAGGAATCTCTTCTGGTTTAATAGCACGAATAACTGCATCCATTGTAGGTTTACGAATAACACCACCAATAAGTCTACCATTGACAATTTCTCCTAAAAAACGAACCTTTACATTATCTTCATCCAAATCGTCAATTTCTCCTAAAACTGATTTTTCTTTATCTTCAAAAATAATATGCAAATTCATAAGATTCATTACAACTTGAGCATCTTTTTTTAGCCTTACAGTTGCAGTGTGATCACTAATATAAACAATTTTATCAAACATACATATTCCCCTTTACCTATTCTTTCCTATCTTAAAGTATACTATTAATGTAACAATTAATCAAGATAGAGATGAAAATATTTAAAAAAGAAAAACTCCTATTTAGAAATATTAGGAATTTCATCTCTAGGAATAATTCTAACCTTTACTTTATCATAACCTAAAATTTTATATTTTAAAAGACGATGTAATCCATCCAAAATAAGATATTTGCCCTTATTTTCCATAATATCAATAGGATAGGTCAAATCTGCATTCATAGTTCTATCGTATTCTTCCACATACTTATCTTTATCATTCAAAACCTGCCTAGGAGATAGGTTATAACATTGATCATTATAACTCCAAAAAGGAAGTTCAAAATGCCATTCTAAATTAGAAATGTCCATCTCTACAACAGGATAATCAAGTTTCCAAACATCCTCTTCATCCCAACTAAAATCAAATCCTACCTCTTCGATAATCTTAGGAATCATTTTATCACTCCCCCCTATTCTAAAGAAATGACCGCTTTATATCTTGCAGCAAACTTCTCTTTATCACTTATAAGATTTCTAAGTTCTTCTAAATACTTTGTATATTCTAAATCATCAAAATACATCTTTTCACTAGCATAACCATCTTCTCCAAACTTTTCCATTAAATGCTTCCTAGATTCTTCAATAATCATATCCAATGAAAAATTCGGAAAATGTTCTAATCGATAAGTATAAGTTCGCATCAAGGCATAATCAACAACAGTGTTCCTATCTGCAGAAGATACAATCTTACCATAAATACTACGAGGTTCATACTCTAATGATGCCCTATGATCCTCTACAGCCTCCTTCATAACCTGCATCTCTTCAGAAGAAAAGAACTCTCTCAATTGCTCATCTTCCAATAAAATAGTAGCAGAAACCCTCTCGTGATTTTTCCTATTAATATGATGGCCAATATCGTGGTAAGCGGCTATTACATAAACCATCTCTAAATTAATATCAGAAACATCTTTTGCAAATTTCAAACTACGTCTTGTAACATACTGAATATGATCTATTCCATACCCCCATCGTTTTTCTTATACACTGGCAAAATATTTTCTTCAATATATCTTTGTAAATCTTCCCGCAACATACTATCATCCTCCACTCCAAACTTGCTTATAATTCTAATCTATCTTCAACAAATATCTTTTAAAAAATCATTTTTAATAGCATATAACACGGAATCAGAAACTTCTGTTTTATAACTAGCAGAACACTTTATTGGCCATTCTTTATCTTCCCACACCATATTGTAACGTTCTACTTTTCTATCATATCTAGGAATCACGTGAAAATGAACAAATTCCTCCCTCATCATATTAGCATGATAATTAAATTTTACTGCACCATATAAACTTCTACACTTACTCTCAAAATACTTACAAACATCACAAAATTCCCCCATCTCTTCTGGAGTAATATCACTGAAGGAAGAACACTCTCGCTTCAATAAAATAATAGAAGTCCCAAGTGTCACAGGAACTGGTTTTAGAAGTAGCACCCAATACTGAAACTCTTTTAAAAATAAATCTTTCCGATTAAATCTACCTGCAAACTCATACATAAATTTCTCCTACAAACTATCTCTAATTTTTTGTTTTAATTTTTCATCATCAATTTTATTAATTAAAATTTCCATCATCCCACGTCTTTTAAAAAGACCAAGCTTTTCCTCATACTGATCTAGCTTTTTAAGAACAATCTGCAACTGCTTATAAATAGCATTCCGACTTACTTCATAATTCTCAGCCATTTCACTAAGCGATAAATTCTGAAAATAATAATCTTCAAAGTACTTTCTCTGTTTTGGAGTTAGCAAATCTTTATAATGATCATATAAATTATTATAATAAATTAACTCTTGCATCATAATATATCACACCATTTCAATATAGATACTAAAATCATCGCAGCACCCGCCGCAATATAGACAAATGTAAACCAATCCCTTTTATAATATTTAAAATTATTAAATGCCAAAACAAACATATCAAGTCCAAGTAAAAACTCCAAAAATGTAAAGAAGTCCCTCTGAAAGAAAGCAACAATAATAAATATTGTCGTAATAAAGGTCATAATAAGTTGTACAATAAACCCAATTTTATAACCTGCCCTAACGTTTTTTTCTGGCAACTTTTTTTCCTGATTACTCATAACACACCTCTACATCATATCCTTAAATAGACCATAAATATATTTTTCAATATCAAACACTTGCAAATCTTCCTTACGTTCTCCAAGCCCAATATACTTAACAGGAATTCCAACTTCCTCTTTAATAGCAAGAACAATCCCACCTTTGGCAGTACCATCCAGTTTTGTTAGAACAATTCCCGTAATGTTGGTAATTTCCTGAAAGCTCTTTGCCTGACTAATTCCATTTTGTCCAGTAGTGGCATCAACCACTAAAAGTGTTTCGTGTGGACCCCCAGGAACAATAGAAGTAATCACCCGATTCATCTTCTCAAGCTCTTTCATCAAGTTTACTTTATTTTGAAGTCTTCCTGCAGTATCAACAAGTACAACATCATACTGATCCTCTACTGCCCTAGTAACACCATCAAATACAACACTAGCAGGATCTGCTCCCTCTTCTTTTCCATAAAAAGAAACATCCAGCCTCTCAGCCCATTCATTTAGTTGAGCAACTGCCCCTGCTCGAAAAGTATCAGCACCAACCAACAACACCTTTTGACCTTGTTCTTTCAAAATATGAGCAAGCTTCGCAATAGTAGTTGTCTTCCCAACACCATTGACTCCTACAAACAAAAGTACTGTTGGTCCATCTTCATTATATTTTATTTTACTAGACAAGACTTCATCTTCAACATAAATAATAAAAAGCTCATCTACAATCACTTCTTTTAACTCTTCTGGACTCTCAATATTTTCATGTCTTACTCGATCTCGTAATCGGTCCATAAATTCCATAACCGTATTAACACCAATATCAGCCATAATCAAAATTTCTTCTAACTCTTCAAAATAATCTTCATTTATTTTTTGATATTTATGAGTTAAACTAGCAAGTCGAGAAACAAAACCCTCACGAGACTTTGTAAGTCCTTTTTCATAAACCTTAACATCATCCTGTTTTTTTAAGTTTCCTTTAGAAGAATCCTCTCTAGAAATCTCCTCTTTAGACTCCTCCTGAAAAACTTCTACTTTCTCATCGAAAAAGTCTTCCTTTTTCTTCTCTTCAGTTTGAAACATATTCTTTATTTTATTAAATAATCCCATTATTATCACCTACAAAAATTATATCATAAACCAAAAGAAAAAACTATTGAAATTGGCTATTTCAGTAGTCGTCATCAAAACGTATTAAATTATTTTCGTCACCCTAAAAGGCTTTTCTTCCGTAGTTGATATTAGTAATAAAACTTCTCTAGCACAAACCATTTTATTACATTCCACATAAAACCTACTGACAATAGAACTAGCATCCTCTGCCGTTAACATCAGAAAATTCCATTGTCTCATCTCTTATTCCGTATTTATTTACGAAACTTCCATCTCTTTATAAGAAGAACAACCACCAGCAGGAATAAAAATTCAAGTATTACATCCTCTTTTAAACTACTTTTAAAACATAATTCTTCCTCCCGCTAATTTTATGTTATAGTAAAAATATTTTTAATACAAAAGAAAAGTTTGCCATTTCTAACCCTTTATGCTATAATATGCCGCAGGTGATTCTATGGAAAGTATCGATCTTTTTATAAAATTAAACGAAGAAAGTGAAAAATATCTAGAGGAAAACTATAATAACCTCTATACCAGAAATTTATATATTTATGCCCAAAAAGCGAATCAATTATCAGGTTGTACCCCATTAGAGAAAATAGATATAGAAGAGCCATATATTGATTTATTAGAAGGAATAGAATTAGTCTGCCACTATTTAAAAGGGCTAAATCCTATCCTAGAAAAAAGTTTTATGACTATGTTTACAAATGGACAATTAGAAATAAATTATACAGATGAAGACATTTGGCTAGAAGAAAAAACAAAAGGGTCTTGGTGTTGCAATAAAAACAATAAGAAAATACTAGAAGATAGAAAGGACATATCAATCCACACAGTTCCTCTATCATTAATAAATATTGATAATAAAAAAACATCCTTTCCTCTTCTGGCAAAAATAATTCACGAATTTTTTCACACTTTAATAGCAAAAGATAAAAACGGAAATAGAACAACTGTTAAAGCAGTGGCAATTACAGAAATGATTTCTATTTATTATGAGTTTGATTTTGTAAAAAAAATGATAGAAAAAGGGTATTCTAAGAATAATTTTTTAAACTGCTATTATGAAAGATATAATAATACCACAGATAAAATAGAACTAGATAGATTTCTAAACCAAACGATCCTTCTATACAAAAAAAAGACAGAAGGTGTATTAGATGGAACAAGTTACAAAACAGGTAATGTAACCATCTCAAAAGAAGATTTTGAAGACTTATATAAAAAAATAAACATCTTTTTTGAGAAGGAAGAAGAAAAGCCACTTTACACGGCTCATAAATTTGCACCTTATATAATAGGAGCCCCACTTGCCTACCATCTCTCTTGTAGCCCTGATCCACTAATGGCACAAAAGATGCTTAACTTTGTAGAAGAAATTAATACCCTACCAGTATCAGAATCACTTTCTAAGATAGATTTAACACTACCGAAAATACTGATGTTAAACTACGGAAATATTATGGAAAATATGAGACAAGAAATCATAGAAATAGAAAAAAGTACCAATAATTGTAAAGAAAAGAGTTTTAGCAAAATCTAGACAAATAAACTCTTTTTTGTTATAATTAACATCGGTTAGTTACTTATATAAAAATTAACTTAAAGAAAGGAGAAAAAATGAAAGAAAGAAAACCAAATGGAACTAAAATTATCGTTCTAGGTGGTTTAGGAGAAGTCGGAAAAAATATGTATTGTGTAATGCATAAAGACCAAATTATTATTATCGATGCTGGTGTTAGTTTCCCTGAAAGCGAACTTTTAGGAATTGACTATATCTTACCAGATTTTACTTTTTTAAAAGAAAATGAAGACAAAATTAAAGCTTTACTGATTACGCACGGTCATGAGGATCACATCGGAGGAATCCCTTTTTTACTACAAAGTGTTAATATTCCTGCCATCTATGCCCCTAACCATGCCAAAGAATTAATTGCTGTAAAATTACAAGACCGTAATATTCGATATGATAATCTATTTGTCTATAACGAAGATTCTAAACTATCATTTGACGAAATTGAAGTAGATTTTTTTAGAACAACCCACTCTATTCCAGACTCTCATGGTATCGCTATTACAACGCCAAATGGAACTATTGCAACAACAGGAGATTTTAAATTTGATCTAACACCAATTGGACCAATGGCAAATCTTTATAAAATGGCACTACTTGGAGAAAAAGGAGTAGATTTACTAATAAGTGAATCCACAAACGTATTAAACGAAGGATTTTCAACCAGTGAATCACGGGTAGATGATGCTTTAGGAGAAATGTTTGATCGCTGTCCAACTAACCGTCTTATGATTGCAACATTCGCTTCTAACATTTACCGTGTAAAACACATTTTCGAAACCTGCTACAAACACAATCGTAAAATATGCATCTTTGGACGCAGTATGGAAAATAATATTAAGATATCAATTGAAGGTGGCTATATAGACCACAAAGAATTATTAGTAACACCAGATGAAGCTAATAAGATGAAACCTGGTGAAGTTGCAATTCTTTGTACAGGCTCACAAGGAGAACCTCTCGCTGCCCTTTCTAGAATTTCAAATGGAACACATAAACAAATCAAGTTAAGACCAGATGATGTCGTTATATTCTCATCCAGTGCAATACCAGGAAATGCCTTAAGTATTTCTAGAATCATTAACAAATTATGTTTACAAGGTGTTAGAGTATATACAAACAAAGCCTTATCAGACTTACATACATCAGGGCATGCAAATGAAGAAGAACTAAAATTGATGATTAGACTTCTAAAACCAAAATACTTAATGCCATTCCACGGAGATTATAGAATGTTAAAAAAACATGCAAACGTAGGAATCGAATGTGGTATTCCCAAGGAAAATGCCTTTGTATTGCAAAACGGAGATACGCTGGATTTAACAAACCATAAAATCACAAAGGGAATTAGTATGCCAGGAGCTGATATTTATGTAGACGGCAACAGAATTGGCGAAATTGGTGGTGCTGTACTTAGAGATAGAAAGATTATGGCTAACGATGGTATTTTAGTAGTAATCGTTAACGTAGATATGAAAAAACGAGAATTACTGATTAGACCAAATATTACAACTAGAGGATTTGTTTTAATCAGTGAAAACGAAGAACTGCTTCATAAGATTGAACACCAAGCAGACTATATCGTGAAAAAATTATTGAATGACCCAAAAAGCAACTTCGCCATAATGAAATCAGAAATTACCAATCAAATGATTTCATATATTTATGAACTAACTGGTAGAAGACCAATTATTCTACCTGTAATACTAGATATCAAAAAAAGTAACCAAGTGGAAGCTTAGTTACTTTTTCCCTAAATTGAAATTTCAACCGCACCACTAGGTGCGGCTTTTTGATACAATAAAGG